>CACZRN010000040.1 GCA_902783625.1 uncultured Prevotellaceae bacterium | reverse complement strand
TGTGACATTTGCCGAGCTCACCGACGACGACGCGTTCTGGGACGGATGCAACGGATGCCAGAATGTCGACATACTGCGTCGCACCGACCGCCACTACTGCATATGCACTGCCATGCTCTTCGACCCCGAAGAGCACCTCCCAGCAAAGATACCGGAAGATGTGTTACGCCGCATTGAACGGCTGGAAGCCCACCCCCAACCCCTCCCTGGGGAGGGGTGCACCATAAGAACAGCCCACCCCCAACCCCTCCCTGGGGAGGGGAGCTCCATACGCAAATCATATCAGACGGCGGATTGCGCAAACTATGATGTTCTAAAAGAGCTGGCAGATAAAAACAGGAAAAATCCTACGGAGGCTGAATCTATAATCTGGAATTATCTGAAAGGAAAACAACTTGGGCTGCACTTCCGAAGACAACATATTATAGGAAACTACATAGTTGATTTCTCTTGTCCTACAAGAAAAATAGCCATCGAAATAGATGGCGGATATCACGACCAGCCAAAACAAAAGGAATATGATGAAAAGAGAAGTGAGTGGTTAATCTCAAAAGGATGGAAAATCATACGCTTCAAAAACGAAGAAATAATTGCCAATACAGAAAACGTAATTTCAAAGATCAAAAAAGAGATATGAAAGCAAATCAAACTTTCGAAACTCCCCTCCCCAGGGAGGGGGCGGGGGTGGGCTCCGCCTCCCGCGTCGTCGTGGCTTTTTCCGGCGGGCTCGATACGTCGTACACCGTCATGCGCCTCGCCAACGAGGGATGGGAGGTATATGCCGCCTGCGCCAACACCGGTGGATTCTCCGATGAGCAACTGAAGAAGAACGAAGAGAATGCATACCGTCTGGGGGCGAAGCAGTATGTGACGCTCGATGTCACGCAGGAATACTACGAGAAATCACTGCGCTACATGATTTTCGGTAACGTGCTGCGTAACAACTGCTACCCCATCAGCGTGTCATCGGAACGTATATTCCAAGCTATCGCCATCGCACGCTATGCCAACGAGATTGGTGCCGATGCCATAGCACACGGCTCTACGGGGGCAGGCAACGATCAGATACGCTTCGACATGACTTTCCTCGTCATGGCACCGAACGTGAAGATTATCACCCTCACCCGCGACGAGAAGCTCTCTCGCAAAGAGGAGGTTGATTATCTCAACGCTCACGGCTTCAACGCCGACTTCGCCAAGCTCAAATATTCCTATAATGTGGGCATCTGGGGCACGAGTATCTGCGGTGGCGAGCTGCTCGACTCGGCCCAGGGACTGCCCGAGGAGGCATTCCTGAAACATGTCACCCAGACTGAAGAGCGACTGCTGAAGATTGAGTTTGAGAAAGGCGAGATAGTGGCTGTCGATGGCGAGCGGTTCACTGACAAGATAAAGGCCATTCAGCGCATCGAGGAGATAGGCGCTGCCTACGCCGTCGGGCGCGACTGCAACGTCGGTGACACCATCATCGGGATAAAGGGCCGCGTGGGGTTTGAGGCTGCCGCTCCGATGCTTATCATCGAAGCGCACCGACTGCTGGAGAAATATACTCTATCGAAATGGCAGCAGTATTGGAAGGATCAGGTGGCCAACTGGTATGGAATGTTCCTCCATGAGAGTCAGTACCTCGAGCCTGTCATGCCCGACATTGAGGCAATGCTCACCTCGTCGCAGCGCAATGTCAACGGCACTGCCATCCTCCGTCTGCGCCCCTATGGCTTCGACACCGTCGGCGTGGAGTCAGAAGACGACTTGCTGAAATCGAAATTAGGAGAGTATGGCGAGATGCAGCACGGATGGACAAGCGAGGAGGCGAAAGGATTTATAAAAGTCAGTTCAACACCGTTGCGCGTTTACTACGGCATTCACAATAACGAAAAAAGATAAACTGTATGGAAAAGAGATTTTATCTGTCTGCCACCGACAAGAAGATTGGTGGCGTCTGCGGAGGACTTGCAGAGTACTTCAACATCGACTCACTCCTGGTGAGAATCGGCTTTGTGGTGCTCTTCTTTGGTTTCGGAACAGGTTTACTGGCATACCTGCTGCTGTGGATACTTGCTCCTAAGTCGCCTAACTTTTAACATCTGAGGATATGATTAGGGTTGGCATCCTTGGTGCCGCTGGCTATACCGGTGGCGAACTGATTCGTCTGCTGCTGAATCATCCGCAGGCTGAGATTGTCTTTGCTCACAGTCAGAGCAATGGCGGATGCTTGGTGAGCGATGTGCATACCGACCTTGTGGGCGACACTTCCATGCGCTTCTCGTCGGAGATACCCTTCTCCGACGTCGATTTCGTCTTCCTTTGCTTCGGTCATGGGAAAAGCGAGGCGTTTCTGCAGGAGCATGCAGTGCCCGAAGATGTGAGGATAATCGACCTTGCACAGGACTTCAGGCTGAAGAGCCCAGGCAATGATTTTGTGTACGGACTGCCTGAGATTCACCGCCGTCAGATAGTCAGTGCCCATCATGTCGCCAACCCGGGCTGCTTCGCCACATGCCTGCAGCTCGCTCTCCTGCCTCTTGCCAAGGCAGGGATGCTCACTGAGAGTGTGGTGGTGAATGCCGTCACGGGAAGCACCGGCGCAGGACAGGCGCCTCAGGCAACAACACATTTCTCGTGGCGCACGGCAAACATGAGCGTATATAAACCCTTCCGCCACCAACACCTGGCGGAGATATGCCAATCGCTCAGCGAGATGGGTGTGGGAATAAAGCCAAGCGAAGGCAATGACGGGAGTCCTACAATCGACTTCATCCCATGGCGCGGCGATTTTGCCCGTGGCATCTTCGCAACATTGGTAACACGAACAACAGCAACGATGGAGCAGATAGAGAAAATCTACACTGATTTCTACGCCGAGGAACCATTCACACATTACTCGCCGAACGAGATATCACTCAAGCAAGTGGTAAACACTAACAAGTGTCTCATCCACTGCGAGAAAGACGGATCACGACTGCTCATCACCGCTGCCATCGACAACCTGTTAAAGGGTGCCGTAGGACAGGCGGTGCAGAACATGAACATCATGGCGGGCATCGACGAAACCACAGGCCTGCAACTGAAAGCATCGGCGTTCTAAACTCCTCTAAACTATGAACTTATTCAACGTTTACCCCCTCTTCGACATAAACATCGTGCGTGGCCGCGGATGCCACATCTTCGACGCTGAAGGCACTGAATACCTCGATCTCTACGGCGGTCATGCCGTCATCAGTATCGGCCACAGTCACCCACACTACGTGGAGGCCATCAGCAGCCAGGTGCAGAAGATAGGGTTCTACAGCAACTCGGTCGTTAATACCCTGCAGCATGATCTTGCCACGCGACTCGGACGGCTGAGCGGATACGACGACTATCAGCTGTTTCTCATCAACAGCGGTGCCGAAGCTAACGAGAATGCCCTCAAACTGGCATCGTTCCACACCGGCCGCACGCGCGTCCTCGCCGCAGCAAAGGCTTTTCATGGGCGCACCTCGCTCGCCGTGGAAGCAACAGATAACGAGAAAATCATTGCTCCCATAAACGCCGGCGGACACGTCTGTCGACTGCCCCTAAACGACCTCGACGCATGGGTGGCGGAGATAGAAAAAGGCGACGTGTGCGCGGTGATTATTGAGTGCATACAGGGAGTGGGCGGCATACGTCTTGCCACGCCCGAGTTCATGCAGGGCCTGCAAGCCGCTTGTCGCAAGCATGGCACGGTGCTCATCTGTGACGAGATACAGTGCGGCTACGGTCGTAGCGGACGGTTCTTCGCACATCAGTGGCTCGGCGTGCGTCCCGACATCATCACCATGGCGAAGGGCATCGCCAACGGATTCCCTATGGGAGCCGTGCTCATCGCGCCAGAGTTCATTCCCCAATACGGACAACTGGGCACCACCTTCGGAGGAAACCATCTCGCCTGCGCCGCAGCGATAGCCACCGCAGAGGTGATGGAGAGCGAACATCTCACCGACAATGCTCTCTCCACTGGCAACTACCTGATTACCAAGCTTAAAGAGGCAAACCTTCCGCATGTCGTTGACATACGTGGACGAGGGCTCATGATAGGTATCGAACTCGATATTCCATATAAAAATGTGCGCCAGCGACTGCTCACCGACGAACACATCTTCACTGGTTGCGCCGGCACCAACGTGCTCCGTCTGCTGCCACCCCTCTGCCTCACCACCGCCGAGGCCGACCGCTTCGTCGAGAGCCTGACCCATGTGCTCGCAACAGCATAACAAACATCTCTATTCCACTACTCTACTATACGCACCGAGCAGGCTTGTACAGAAAAAGCAAGTCTGCTCATTTCATTTCCCTAACCTCATCTTACAATTTCTCTCCCTATTCATCGGCCTTTCGCAATAACTTTCACTTTTCAACTTTCAACTTTGAACTAAAAACCCCTTATTTATACCCATTCCAGATAAAAATGCCGATTTTTCGCTGTTTTTTGCCTTTTTCGCCCATTTCATCGATTTTCCCCACTTTTTCATCAAAACCATTTAACTCCCTCTGTCTCAATTCCCTACGCACTTTTCCTCCCTAATTCGTCGCAATTGAGCGTCCCCCCTTTGGTTGGTAGATGGGCCCTTTATTGCCATTAAAGAGCCCAAGTAACAGCCTTAAAGAGCCCATCTAATGCCATTAAAGAGCCCACTTACCAGCGCCGAAAAAGTAAAGAAACGGTGATTTTAACTTAAAAAACGCTAAAAAAGTGGCACTTTTGCCCTTTTCAACCCATTTTTCTGCCCTCAACGCAAGTGTTTTATATGGTTATCGTTACCGTTAACTTTATCATTAAAAAGATGCTTTCAAATTGTAAGTTTATGCGTAAAAGAAAAGCTTATAATTTGAGAATTCTTTGTTCACTCATACCCACATCGTGAGGATATATATATGCCAGTTGTTTACACAAAATGCTAAAACATATTGGCGGGAACATTTTTTTTCTTTAATTTTGTAACCTCAAACGGATAATAATATTTGGAATATGGAAGAAGCAATGAAGCAAATCGGCGAGCGGTTGCGTGGCTTGCGCGAGATAATGGACCTTGAGGTGAGCGAGCTTGCAGCTCTCTGCGGCGTCTCAGAGGAGAGATATCTAAAGATAGAGCGCGGCGAGGCCGACATAACCATCAGCAACCTGATGAAGATAGCACGCCGTTGCGGCGTCTCAGCCGACGTGCTGATGTTCGGTGAGGAGCCACACATGAAATCGTACTACGTCACTCGTCGCGGACAGGGACTGAGCGTGGAGCGCACGAAAGCATACAAATACGAGAGTCTGACGAGCGGATTCCAGAACCGAAAGGCCAACGCGTTCATCGTGACCGTAGAGCCCAAGCCCGATGCCACAAAGATATACAAGAACAGCCACAGCGGACAGGAGTTCAACTACGTGCTTGAGGGCACCATGGAAGTGTACATCGGCGAGAAGGTGATACGCCTCGGAGAGGGCGATTCGATTTACTTCGAGTCGGCCACACCACACGGCATGAAGGCCTTAGGCGACAAACCAGTGAGATTCGTTGCCGTGGCAATCGACTAATTGAGAATTGAATATTTAGAATTGAGAATTCCCGTTGACGGTATCGTTAACGTTAAATTAGACTTATGATAGAGAGATTTCTTACGCAGACAAGTTTTACTTCGACCGAAGACTACAACAAGAATCTGCACTTCAAGATACCCGAGAACTTCAATTTCGCTTACGATGTGATGGACGCGTGGGCTACTGAGGCACCTGAGAAGACGGCTATAATATGGACCAACGACGAGGGCGAAGAGCGCGTCACATCGTTCAGTATGCTGAAAGAGGAAACCGATCAGGTGGCAAGCTACCTGCAGATGCTCGGTATCGGGCAAGGCGACAAGGTGATGCTCATACTGAAGCGCCGCTACGAGTGGTGGCTTGCGATGCTCGCCCTGCATAAGCTCGGGGCTATAGTGATTCCCGCCACACACATGCTCACACGCCACGACATCATCTACCGTAACAACCGCGCGTCGGTGAAGGCAATCATCTGCGTGGGTGAGGAATATGTGCTCAGCCAGGTAGAGGCCGCCATGGACGAGAGTCCTACCGTGGAGACACTCGTCAGCGTGGGGCCAGTTGTGCCAAAGGGATTTCACGACTGGCAGCGAGAGGTGGGCTATGCTCCGCCGTTCGTGAAGCCTAAGCATCCCAACGACAACGAGGACACCATGCTGATGTACTTCACCAGCGGCACCAGTGGCGAGCCGAAGATGGTGGCACACGACTTTCTGTATGCCCTCGGGCACCTCACCACTGGTGTGTTCTGGCACAACCTGAAAGAGGACAGCATACACCTCACCGTGGCCGACACTGGTTGGGGCAAGGCCGTGTGGGGCAAGTTCTACGGGCAGTGGTTTGCAGGAGCAACGGTGTTCGTGTTCGACCACGAGAAATTCACAGCCGAGAAGATAATGCGGCAGATAGAGAAGTACCACATCACCTCGTTCTGCGCACCGCCTACGATATACCGCTTCATGATTCGCGAGGACTTCTCGAAGTATGATCTCTCATCGCTCAGGTATTGCTGTACGGCAGGTGAGGCATTGAATCCGGCAGTGTTCGATCAATTCAAGAAACTGACAGGCATAACCATCTACGAGGGATTCGGACAGACGGAGACCACGATGACACTCGGCACCATGCCGTGGATGAAGCCTAAACCAGGCTCGATGGGCATGCCCAACGCTCAGTACGACATCGACCTGATACGCGCCGACGGCACTCCATGCGAGGATGGTGAGAAAGGAGAGATTGTGGTGCGTGTGGGCGACAGTAAACCCATCGGACTATTCAAAAAGTACTACCGCGATCCGGAGCTTACCCATGAGGCATGGCACGATGGCATCTATCACACTGGCGATGTGGCTTGGCGCGACGAGGACGGCTACTACTGGTTCGTGGGACGTACCGATGATGTGATAAAGTCGTCGGGCTACCGCATCGGACCGTTCGAGGTGGAGAGCGCACTGATGACACATCCCGCCGTGGTGGAGTGCGCCATAACGGGAGTGCCCGACGAGATACGGGGAATGGTGGTGAAGGCTACCGTCGTCTTGGGAAAGGAATGGAAAGACAAGGCAGGCGACGAGCTGGTGAAAGAACTGCAGAATCACGTGAAGCATGAGACCGCTCCATATAAATATCCACGCATCATTGAATTCGTCGATGAGTTGCCGAAGACCATCTCGGGAAAGATTCGTCGCGTGGAGATAAGACAAAAAGACAACGAGAAATGAGGACTTTTTTCAACGTAACCGACATCGGACCGCTCGACAAAGCCATTGCCGAGGCGCTCGAGGTGAAGCGCAACCGCTACGGATATCAGCACTTGGGCAAGAATAAGACATTGCTCATGATATTCTTCAACAACTCCCTTCGTACCCGTCTCTCTACACAGAAAGCGGCTATGAACCTGGGCATGAATGTCATTGTGCTCGATGTGAACGCCGGGGCATGGAAGTTGGAGACCGAGCGGGGAGTGATAATGAACGGTGACAAGAGCGAGCACTTGCTCGAGGCCATACCCGTGATGGGATCCTATTGCGACATCATAGCCGTCAGGTCGTTTGCCGGACTGCAGAACCGCGACTACGATTATGCCGAGACTGTGGTAAATCAGTTCGTAAGATACAGTGGTCGCCCTGTCATCGCCATGGAGACAGCCACGGTGCATCCGTTGCAAGCCTTCGCCGACCTGATTACCATCGAGGAGCACAAGACGGTGGCGCGCCCGAAGGTGGTGCTCACGTGGGCTCCTCACTGCCGCGCCCTACCCCAGGCAGTGCCCAACTCGTTCGCAGAATGGATGGCGGCAGCCGACGTCGACCTCGTGATAACACATCCCGAGGGATACGAGCTCGATCCGCGTTTCGTCGGTGACACACGCGTTGAATACAATCAGCGTAAGGCATTCGAAGGCGCACACTTCATATATGCAAAGAACTGGAGCTGTCCCGGAGTGAGCAGACAGGAGGACTATGGCAAGATACTGACGGACGATATGAGCTGGACTGTCGATGCCGAGCACATGGCTTGGACCGACAACGGAAAGTTTATGCACTGTCTGCCAGTGCGCAGAGGACTCATCGTAACCGACGATGTGATTGAATCGCCAAACTCGTTGGTCATACCTGAAGCGGCAAACAGGGAGATCTCTGCACAGGTGGTACTGAAACGAGTGCTCGAGACATTGTAAACTTAATGAAAACATATTGTTTTGCGGATAATCGATACCTACAAATATTGATTTTCCGCAAATTCTTTTATTGATATTTCCTTTTATCCTTGAAAAACACTATCTTTGCAGTCCAAAGAACGATAAAAAATGGAAAGATACACCATAATTGCGGCAGAACGTAAAGGCTCTTTCGCCGAACGCCTTTCCGACCTCTGCGATAAAGTGGGGAACTATCTGCTAAAAGAAAGACAAAACGGTCGCCAACTGCATTATACCAAGATATTCCTCAGCGATGCACAGAATCAATACCAGCGCTTGGTAGAGTCGCCGCTCTATCAGGATTTGCTCGGTGAGACAGCAATCAGCGTTGTCGAGCAGGCTCCCGTCGACGGCAGCAAGATATCGCTATTAATGAAGACTGCCGAGGGCAAACCCGACTTCATGTTCCACTCGCTCCGACTGACCGAGGGCGAGACGAAGGGAATGAACTCCTACACGCAGACAATAATGCTCTTCGAGAAATATCTGCGCATGCTGAAGGAGCACGGGCTGAGACTCGACACTCACTGTGTGAGGACTTGGATATATGTGGGCGACATCGATAATAACTATGCAGGTGTGGTGAAGGCGCGCAACGATATCTTCAATCACTACGGACTGACCATCGACACTCATTTCATCGCATCGACAGGCATCGGCGGCAACACGCAGACGCGTTCGGCTTGTGTGGCGATGGATTTCCTCACATTCCCAAAGATAAACGAAAGCGACAAGACCTACCTAAAGGCTCTCGACTATCTGAGCCCGACGCATGAATATGGAGTTGCCTTCGAGCGCGGCACCATGCTGAGGCACAATTCGAAAAAGTCGTTCTTCATCTCTGGCACAGCAAGCATCGACAAGCACGGCAACGTAATCTATGTGGGCGACGTAATGCGCCAGGCGAACCGTCTGCTGGAGAATATCAACGCCCTGTTGAAAGACGGCGGAGCCACGCTCGACAGCGCGAAATACTTCATCGTCTATCTGCGAGACATATCCGATTATGTCGCCGTCGAAGAGTTCATGAAGCAACGATTCCCATCTGTCCCTCACGTCATCGTGCAGGCAAAGGTGTGCCGACCCGAATGGCTTATCGAGATGGAATGTATCGCAGCTACCGATTAACACAAAGTGCGCGGCAACGTACACAACCACATCAGTACAAAACTTACAGACTTTTATGATTTCATTCGAATGCGATTACAACAACGGCGCCCATCCTCAGGTGCTGCAGAAACTCATTGACACAAACTCAGAAATCAGCCTCACCTACGGTTTCGACCGTTGGAGCCAGAAAGCGCGTGAAAAGATACGCGCTGCCTGCGAGTGCCCCAATGCCGACGTGTATTTCCTGCAGGGCGGCACACAAGCCAACGCGGTGGTAATCGACTCGCTCATACGCTCATTCGAGGGTGTGGTATGTGCCGAGACGGCGCACATAAATGTCCACGAGGCTGGTGCTGTAGAGGCTGCTGGACATCGCGTGATAGCACTCGAGAGCAACGAAGGGAAGCTGAATGCCGATGTACTGGAAAGATACATGCAGGTGTATCTCCACGACGAGAGCCGCGAGCATGTGCCACAGCCGGGGATGGTATATATCACTTTCCCCACCGAGATGGGAACCCTCTACACCGCACAGGAGATTGAGGCTGTATATGATATCTGTCGCCGCCACGCTCTCCCACTCTTCATCGACGGTGCGCGACTGGGCTATGGCCTTGCCGCCTCGCCCGACATCACCCTGCCATGGCTCGCACAGCACTGCGACGCGTTCTACATCGGCGGGACCAAATGCGGCGCTCTATGTGGCGAGGCAGTGGTATTCACCAACCGACAGGTGGCGACACCGCGGGGATTCTTCTCAAACGTGAAGCGTCATGGGGCACTGTCGGCAAAAGGACGGTTGGCGGGAGTGCAGTTCGATGCGCTCTTCACCATCAACCCCGAAAGCAAACAACTGCTCTACCTAGAGCTGAGTCGCCACGCCATTACCATGGCAACAAGACTGAAGGAGGTGCTCAGCGACGCAGGGTTCCCGTTCTACATCGACTCGCCTACCAACCAACAGTTCGTCATCATACCAAACGATCTCGTTACCCGACTGAAGAAGAACGTCGATTTCACCATCTGGCAACCATACGACGACCGCTCGATGCTCTGCCGCTTCGTCACCTCATGGGCCACCACCGACGATGACATCAACTATCTCAGAGGCATCCTCAACCGCGAATAGATCTCTTTTCTTCTACCACAGATTACTTTCCCTTCCTCGCTTACGCTTCGAAACAGTGACCATCGGTTGAGCAGATTAAGCAGATTTTATTTCTCAATCTAGATATAATAAATAGGATTACGCAGATTCCCATTGCGGACAAATCTGCGTAATCCCTTTATTTTTTCCTTTCCCAATGGCGCAAGCCTATAATCCGTGAAATCTGTGTAATCTGTGGTTATTAAAGACAAAGAACGTGTATCTTTTTGTTATTCTTCATTTTCACGGCAAATAAATGCATCTCTCGGTTTTGGAGAGATGCACGGGTGGGGTTAGTTTCAAGTACATATACCGAAAGTATCAAAGCTTGATACTATGGGAACTGGATATCCGCAGCGGCACCGTCAGTTTGCGACGGGGCTATCGGTATTGTTTATCTTTATCCTAAGTTTATTCTGTCTATTTGATTTCAACTTGACGATATTCTTACCATCTACCTGTCCCCACTGGCCTGTATGCACTATGACAGCGGTGCAGTTGCTGAGCAGTGGTTCGACCGTGAGGTCGGCCCATTCGCCGTTAGCATCAACATTGAGCGTCATTGTCAGCGGTCCGAACGGCGTTTCTACCTCTTTGAGCGACGTCTGCATCCCTGCTCCGAGCCACTCTTGAGGTAGCCCTTCGAGCAGATGCATTTCCGTTCCACGATCGAGCTGCAGAAGGTGGCAGGCCAGACGGATAAACTCTGCGCTGGCCCAGTTGTGCGGCATATCGCCCACAATTCGTGTGTACATATCGCGTGGGTTGTGCTCCTCGCGCCAGTTATACATTGTCGAGGCATGATTGGCAAAGGCATACAGTGCGTCAGCTGCCTTGCCTCCTTCGCCGTTCCACAGCCAGGCATGACCATAGAAGCTGGCGAAGTAGTTCCATATACCGTCGACGATCCATCCTGTTCCCATCACCATGCCTTCCTGCAGCGTACTCTCCAGCATGCGCAAAGTGCCTACGGCAATCGAGTCGCCGATGTCGAATATCTGACCGGGATATATGCTCTGGCAGAATGCCCATTGTGCCCGTTGCGGCAGACTCCTCTGCTCGGGCTTCATCATATTGTTGAGATATTTGTTTCCGAAGTCGTCCACGGCCAAGTCTCTGGCTGCTGCTTTGCGGAAGGCGGCATAGAAATCGTCATACTCCTTGCGCCATTTCTTTGCATCCTCTTTCTTCCCGAGCCAGTCAGCAGCCGTTATCATTGCCTTCATTCCAGAGAGCATCCATACCGTATTGGAATATTCGGGCTGTTTATCCCCGCCTTCCAGTCCTCCATCGATGAATCCCGGAGGTATCAGTCCATCATCCTCAGGAAATTCATTGGTCAGTGTCCGTTCGCGCAGGGAATGAATGTTGTCGATGGTTCGCGAAAGCTTATCCCATTGACTTGCAAGCCATTGCTTGTCCTGAGTGAGCATGGCGTGACGGACACAGGTCCACAGAATGAGTCCGTTCTCTTTCCAGAAATTGGGATGCAACTTAAGGAATCCGCCGTCTTCACGCTGGAACGACAGACTGTACTCAATTCCTGCCCGTGCCTCGTTGCCCATGCCAAGCATGGCTGTTGCCTCAGAGAGGAATGCCCCATCCACTATCCACAAACCACGATAACATGTAGGTCCAACCTGTAGACTGATGTTTCCGTCGATAATCTCTCGTGCCTGCCATATTCCGCGTATTGCAGCATCGAGAAGGTTTTGTATCTCTGCATCGGGCACATTGATGTGTCCATATGGTATTTTCTTTGTCTGTTCCCAGTAGCGGCATATAGACTTATAGTTCTCAGGCATCCTTTGAAGAGTGCTCTCAGGACTTTTCTCCATGCTCGTTGCCAGTTCCGAGGTGAGTCCGTTGTCGTAGATGCCAGCTATCCATGCCTCGCCACCTGAAGGGATGACAATAGGCTCCAACTCAACACACGTCTTCAGATCTGTCATATTTTTCCTCACACGCACTGCCGAGCGTGACATCACAAAATGTATCTTAGAATCGATAGTTATCACATTGCCTTGGACTTCCACCTTGAACTGCGAATTAACATTCACCACAGGGCGGACTGTCTTGGGCTTTGAGCTCGAGTTGTACACCTTTGTCAGTACCACATCTTCACGATCGCTGGTAAGCGGATGAGTCATCTCAATACCCTCTACGGCTCCCTTTGCACTGGAATAGATATACTGCTCCACCCTACTTTTCTCCTTACCAAGCGTGCTAGGCAGGACGACCACAGGTACACGGGATGATAGGAGCGTGGCGGTATCGAACTTCTGGTTTTCATCTGCCAGCATGTGGATTACCGTTTTGAAACCGTCGTAGAATCTTCCTCTTCCATAATTATATAGCAACTGCCCCTGTGGACCAACCAATGTCTTGTAACTGTCGTCGGCAAAGGCTGGAGTTGAACGAGCCAACTGTGGGGCAAACCGGTAATCCACATAACGCTCTTGCGCTATGGCAGTTAACATGTTAGCACAAAAGAAAACTACGAGAAAGACTATTCTCGCAAGGGTTCTCTCTACATGATTAAATCTTTTGAATTCGTCTTTCATTATAGTATTATATTAATTTAATGTTTCTATGAGTCGGTTGCATTATTTCCTTCGTAATGTCAGATCGACCACGAGTGGTCGGTGATCGGATGCTGTGGGCTGGTTGAGCACATTGCTTCGCCGCACCCTGGCGCTGCCCGAGCCTTTGCCGACGAGGATGTAGTCGATGCAGATGTCGGGTTCCGACGCAGGGAACGTCGGCTGCGTGGTGTCGTTAAGTATTTGGAAATCGTTGCCGAGGCGAGTTATCGGTTCATCATGCGGCTCTGCATTGAGGTCGCCAGCGATGAAGAACGGTTTCGTGCTCCGTGCTGCCTCGCGCTTTATGATATCCACCGATGCGAGGCGTGCCTGCTCGGTGAGGTCGAGGTGAGTGCAGGCATACACATATTGGCTCAGTTCCACTATCAGCAGCATGCGCGGTTCGCTGCCTGGTAGCGGTATGCGTCGCACACTCAAGGGCCGCTCGCGGGTGAGCATTCCCACTCCATAACCAACGCCGGCAAAGCTTATCGCCGTTGCCCATGTGGCATACATCCCCGTGTGCCACGCCAGTTCGGCCAACTGATCGGCATATAGCGTGCGACCGTTGACGCTATCCAGCTCCTGCAGAGCCACAGCATCGGGCCGCACAGCACTGATGATATGTGCAATGCGCTCGGGCGAGACAATACCGTCCTCGCCTTCGAGATGGCGGACATTGTAGGTCATCAACCGTAGATTCTTTAGCTTACCACCACCCTTTGCCTCAACCGACAACGAAGTAATAAAAAGGAAAAACAGTGGCAGCAGCATTGCTACCGACGCATTTTTAAAACGAGGAAACATATCTACAAATCAACATATTAACCTATGGCCGCCTCTTTTTATAGTGAAACTGGCGAGACTTTACTAATCATCCTTACTGGCAGTATCCCATCCTGGCTTTACTGTTAGCTTCACACGCTCGTCGGAGAGAATCTCGCGACTTGAGGCACGGCGATTGAGATTAACTTTGTGGATGGAGAAATCGGGAGTGTTGTACGAGAACATCAGATTGCTGTAGTAGCGTCGCGGGTCCTTCTGCGGCAGCAGGAACGGTTTGCTCACGTGGCCCTCATCGTCGACAGATGCGAGATAGAGCAGACTGAACAGTCCATTCTCGCGACGCGAAGTAAAGACAAACCAATGAGAATCGAGCGACCAGTTGTGATAGCTGTCGGCCTTCGGGCTGTTGGCTTCGTCGATGGGCCGCGACTCTCCCGTTGCCAGATCCATCAGCCACTGCTCACTCTCGTTGTGCCAGATGGGGAAGCAGCCGTAGTCACAGATGGTGAACATCAGATAGCGCCCATCGTACGACGGACGAGGATGCACGGCACTCTTGCCCATGCGCACGGCATTGAAGAGAGTATCGACGTGGTCACCGAACTGTCCGCTCTCGGCATCGAAGGATATCGAGCAGATGTTGTATTTTATGTTTTTATAGTTCTCCTTTATATTGTCATATTGTCGCGAGGTGCAGAAGTATATCGTCTTCCCATCAGGACTGAACACTGGGTAGCTCTCCATCCAGTCGGGTGTCTTCACCAGTGGCGAGAGCAGCAGTTCGTGAGTCTCCACATCGTATATCTGCAAGTCGCTTTCGTAGTCGAACACCTCGATGCGCTCGCTGTTGATGGCGTGGAACACCTGACGGGTGGTATTGGTTGAGAAGGCTACAAAGCGCCCAGAGGGATGCCAATAGGGATACACACACGTTCCGAGCGTCTGGTCGGTCTTGGTGTTTAGCCACTCGCGGCCCTTCTCTGTCTGCACAAGCGTTGCTCCGTGGGTGCCACGAATGTGGAACACAAACCTGTCGGGGTTGGTGCGCCAGCTGCTGTGACAGTTCAGGCAGCCATTCTCGAACGAGCTGTTCTCCAAGATAGGCGACTCGGTGAAGTCTGACAGCTGCCTCTGATAGAGTCCCATGCGTCCCCACTTCTCGTAACCGGGAGCAATGCGACGGTATGTCAGTCCCCACGCATCGAGTTCATACGGGCTAACATTGATTTTGAAGTCCTTATACGCATGCCATTTGCCATCGCTGCGTGCATTGACCGTTACCGTAAGCGACTTGCCCTTGTTCGCCTCGAGCAGCTTGCGCCACTTGTCAACGGGGAAATCGGCAAGACGTCCATTGACGTGCAATTGCCCGCCATCCTCGCCAGTGACGGTGACATCGACGCGGTCGGCGCCAGTCACCTCGAAGTTGAGAGGAGCAATACCCACAGGGACGGTAACGTCGGCATAGTCGGGATATATCGGAGGGAGCGACGCCTCAGCAACAGGGTTCTTCGGACTATTGCCACAAGCCCATAGCAGCATCAGCACCGTAAGGGCCACGAATATTTTCAGGGTGATCTTCTTCATCGTCTCATAGAGTTTTGCTTCATTGCGACAACAGCCTTCAGGTATTGCTCCGCAACATAGTTCTCGGGGTTATAATCGTAGAGATCCTTAATGGTATAGAACATGCTGTTTGGCTGGAAAATATAGTCTTCCTTGGGTCGTAACGAGCGCAGCCGGCCGTAGAACGGATGGTTGTTGACGGCATCCTCGTTGCCCAACAGCAGCAACTGCTCATTTGCCCAATCGCGATAGTACAGGGTGGTGGCCAACTGGTTTAGGTATTTACGCGCCACACCGTACTGACCGTTTATGATTTCAATCTCTGCCAACCGCTTCATCAGTCGCGAGCACTTGTTTGTATTGTACTGGCTCTCCTGCGAATCGTAGTAGAACCGCTGCGCCTCATTGACCATTCCCATGTTTAAGAAAATCTCTCCAAGCAAGTTGAGCGACAGATTGTCTGACTGCATGAAGATGAACAATCCCTCAGGACCCATCTGCGGATAGTTGAAGAGATTGTCGGCCAGCTGCCCTCGCAGTGCAAGAGCGAGGTCGCAGCAAGCCACCGACATGGTGGATGAGCGGTTGACAGTGTCGTCCATTTTAAGTATCGTGTCCCACTGCTCGGTATAGACAAGCGAGTCGTACTTTATGAGATAGTTGATGTCGGAATCGTATTTCGTCGCCGACATCTTCATCCCTATCGCCACAATCACTACTGCTATCAGCGCCACGATAATCGCATTCACCTTCCAACGGGGCAACAGTGTCATCACTGCCAGCACCACAGCCGTTATCCACATGGTGTGAATCTGCAACGGCGGCACTATGTTGGAGAAACTGTAATAAGGTATTCCCTTGAATATGCGTGCGAAAGGATATGGTGTATAGAATGTTGAAACCCAAACCACCGCCACGGTAAATGCCGCAAGCAATACTGCCACAATCAAATTCTTTGCCAGCCGCTTTGTCCTGATGCCCGTCACTATCAGTGCTATCACCTCGTAGAGCACGATGATATATACCGTTGTGCCGAAGAGGAGATAGAACACCACCACGAACGGCATCATTGCCAGCGCGCTCTTCCACGACGGTCGGAACAGCAGGCACGAAGCCAACGCCGCCACCATGGCAACGGGGTATGACACCTGCACATCGGCATCGCCCAGGAAATAGAGCAGCACCAATGCCGGTACAAAGCTCAACGCGAACGCCGTCTCGCCAGCCCCGTCACGACGAGCCACTGCCCAGCCCAGCCATTGAACGGCAGCAACCAGCAACGACATGATGACTGCGCCGAGCCATGGCGTGCGGAAGAACTGACTCAGAAATTCGCCCAGATAGCGTGCAAGACCGCCGGGAACCACTATGCGGTCGAGGAAATAGGCATCGGTGAACTGAAACATCTGCGTCCACTCGTGGTAGATAAGCACATGAGTCTGTCCGAGATAGAAAAACAGGAATACTGCCACGGCAAAGAGGCACGAAAGGAGAGCCTTCCAATGCTTCAATGCTGGCATGGCAGCCTTTGGCGGCGGGGCCGTCTTCTTTGCTGTCGGTTTGGTTTTCATCGATTCAATTGATGAGATAAATAACGGAGTATTACTTCAGAACTCCCAGTTCCTTACCCACCTTTATAAATGCCGCGATGGCCTTGTCGAGCTGTTCGCGTGTGTGTCCTGCCGACAACTGTACGCGTATGCGGGCCTGCTCCTTCGGCACTACGGGGTAGTAGAATCCGGTTACATAGATACCCTCTTCCTGCATCTTTGCGGCATACACCTGCGAGAGCTTTGCGTCGTAGAGCATAACTGCGCAGATAGCACTCTGTGTGGGCTTGATGTCGAAGCCAGCAGCCATCATCTTGTCGCGGAAGTAATTTACATTTTCCACCAGGCGGTCGTGCAGTTCGTTGCTCTCCTTGAGCATCTTGAACACTTCGAGACTTGCTCCGATGATGCTCGGTGCCAGTGAGTTGGAGAAGAGGTATGGGCGTGAGCGCTGACGAAGCAAGTCGATAATCTCTTTCCGTCCGGTCGTGAATCCGCCGAGAGCGCCTCCGAATGCCTTACCCAGTGTGCCGGTGTAGATATCCACGCGACCGTATGTATTAAAGAACTCACTCACGCCGTGGCCGGTCTTTCCCACGACACCTGCCGAATGGCTTTCGTCCACCATAACGAGGGCGTCGTACTTCTCTGCCAGATCGCATATCTTATCTATCGGCGCCACATTGCCGTCCATCGAGAACACGCCGTCGGTGACGATGATGCGGAAGCGCTGCTCCTGCGCCTCTTGCAGGCAACGCTCCAAGTCTTGCATATCGGCGTTGGCATAGCGATAGCGCTTTGCCTTGCACAGGCGCACGCCGTCGATGATAGATGCGTGGTTAAGGGCATCGCTGATGATGGCATCCTGATCGGTAAACAACGGTTCGAACACTCCGCCGTTGGCATCGAAGCAAGCGGCATAGAGAATGGTGTCTTCGGTCTTGAAATACTCAGAGATAGCAGCCTCGAGCTCTTTGTGAATGTCTTGTGTGCCGCATATGAAGCGCACCGACGACATCCCGAAGCCGCGACGGTCCATCATACGCTTGGCACCCTCGATAAGGCGCGGGTTGTCTGACAATCCCAGATAGTTGTTTGCGCAGAAGTTGAGCACTTCTTTTCCTGCTACATCGATAGCAGCCCGCTGCGGGCTTTCTATCAGGCGCTCCTCTTTGTAGAGCCCAGCCTCACGAATCTCAGCAAGAGTCTGAGTGAGGTGTTCTTTCATTTTTCCGTACATAGTAATATTGATTTAGGTTTGAATATTTCGAAGTTTACTATCCTTTTTGTCATAACAAAAACACGTAATCATACATGTCAGTATTATACCATGCAAAAATACAACATTTTTTTCCAAACGACAAAGTTTTTACACATATAAAAACACTGATTGCGCATTGATAAACAAAGTGGCGGAAAAAAACCGCTCGCATCTGGTTTCATCGCCGACGCATTGCTCTGCGACAAATGAAAACATTTTTCAGCAGGCGTCGCAAAACCCTTTTATCAGAGGGGGAAAGACAGCTGCCGATAATTTTGCTAGCAAAATTTCGAATAGAAAGCCTCTTTAATGGCAATAAAAGGCCCAGTTAATGAAAATTTTGCTAGCAAAATTTTCGGAAGACAATTCTGTAGCATTTAATATATACTAATGTAGAGCGGAGAAAAGATGCTGAGATGTGTAAACAGAAGAATATTCCGACGCCAGATTCTACCTCTTAGGATGGAAGAAATGCAATCCGCCAACGCAGGTTTTTGGAATTTTTTTGTTGATAAAACATTTTATTTATACCTTTGCAAAAGAAAATATACTACAAAATCAAACACAATGAAAAAACATCTTCTTCCCCTATTGGTGCTCTTTGTGCCACTGATGGCGTGGTGTGATACAGGAAATCACACGCGGATAGTCAATCAAGTGGATTTCTCGCAGGTGACAATCAACGACTCGTTTTGGCTGCCTCGTCTCGAAAAACATGCCTCGGCAACACTGCCGGTGTGTATCGACCAGATAGAAAACCAGACCGGACGCATGCAGAATTTCATCAACGCAGGCAAGGGTTCGGGCAGCCACTCCGGCATCTTCTTCGACGACAGCGATGTGTACAAGGCTATGGAAGGCATGGCCTACTCGCTTGTTGTGAGGCCCGACGACAATCTTGAGGCAAAGCTCGACGAATGGGTGGACAACGTTGCCGCCGCGCAACAAGACGACGGATACATAAACACTTATTTCACACTGACCGACAATCCGCGCTGGACCGACATGGACAAGCACGAGATGTATTGCGCCGGACACCTGATAGAGGCAGGGATAGCCTACTATAAGGCGCGGGGCAAAAGCAAACTGTTGGATGTGGGCCGACGGATGGCCGACCACATGATGACGCTGTTCGGACCTGACAAACGCCACTGGGTGGCAGGACACGAGGAGATAGAACTCGCGCTGGTGAAGCTCTACGAAACAACAGGCGAGAGAAAATATCTCGACTTCGCCCACTGGCTGTTGGAAGAGCGTGGGCACGGATATGGCTCAAAAGGAGACGGCAGCAATAACTGGAATAAGAACTACTATCAAGACTCCATGCCAGTGAAAGACCTGCGGAAGATTGGCGGGCATGCTGTGCGCGCCATGTACCTCTTCTGCGGCATGGCCGACGTAGCATCATACATCGATGACGCCGACTATATGACTGCTCTTAATGCGCTATGGCACAACACCGTCGACTGCAATATGTACGTGACTGGTGGAATTGGCTCGTCAGCAGCAAACGAAGGATTCACCCACGACTACGACCTGCCCAACGCCACAGCCTATTGTGAGACGTGCGCCTCGGTGGGCATGGTGCTCTGGAACCACCGCATGAACCTCTTCACAGGCGAAGGAAAATACGTGGACGTCATGGAGCGCTCGCTCTACAACGCTCTGCTGGCAGGCATCAATCTCGATGGCAACAAGTTTTTCTATGTCAATCCGTTGGAGTCGAGCGGCAACCATCATCGTCAGGCATGGTTCGGAACAGCCTGCTGCCCAAGCAACCTGTCGCGATTCTTGCCATCGCTGGGCAGTTATATCTACGGAACAAGCGACAACGCACTGTGGGTGAACCTGTACATAGGCAACGAGGCCACCATGACAGTAGGCGGAGATGAGGTGAAAGTGACAATGGCCACAAACTACCCATGGGACGGAAATGTAGCGATATCCCTCTCCCGACCGCTCAACGGCAAACAACTGCGGCTCCACATCCCGGCTTGGTGTAAGAGCTACAGCCTAAGTGTCGGAGGCGAGATAATAGAACCCACATTAGAACAGGGCTATGCCGTTGTTTCGACAGGCGAAGCAACAACCGTCGAACTGTCGCTCGATATGCCCATCGAAGTGGTAGAGGCAGATGAGCATGTAGTGGAAGACTTGGGATGCAGGGCCATTCAGCGCGGACCACTGGTGTACTGCGCAGAGATGACCGACAATGGCATAGCCAACTTCAACAATTTCCGTATCACACCTGAAACGACGTATGAAGAACAGACATCGACAATCCTTGGCGGTATTTGCCGCATCATAGCGACAACCGACGGAAGGCCCCTGCGCCTGACTCCATATTATGCTTGGGACAACCGAACGGCTGGAAAGATGATGGTGTGGCTACATAATGAAGACTACGACACATACCATAAAAACATCACACTCAATCCCTCGGTTGTCACTAACGACTGGGGTTATCAGTATGGAAACCTTATCCCTCTCGACATGAAGAACGACGGACAGCAGCAACTGCTCGTCAGCGGGTGGTTTAAACATGGTACTGAGACGCCACGCTACAGCGTCATTCTCGAACCGGAGGGCAACGGCACATGGAAAGAAAGTGCGTCGCCATTCAACATCGGCGACCGCCCGTCGCTCTCGCCATGCGACATCGACGGCGACGGGAATATGGACATCGTCGTCTTCGAACAGACAGGAAACACGTCTGACGGCATCTTTCATGGTAACGGCGATGGCACATTCACCAAAATGGGGGTAAGGTTTATGTCGCCACGCGAGGGACTTCCCAGCAACTACACCACTCCCTTCACCACCCTGGCAGGTGTACTTGCGGGCGATATTGCCGACTTCAACAACGACGGACTGATGGACATTGTTGCCATCGGACATCAGCAATCGCCCACAGCAGTACTCTTAAACCAAGGTGTAACAGGGAATGTAATAAAACTAAAACCCATATATTTCGACAGTGGAATCACTGATCCTGAGCGGGATATAATAGACGGAAAACCATATACCGGACGTAACTTCGACTGCGGAATGGTGTTTGCGCAAGACTTCAACAACGACGGATTTGCCGATATCCTCATCTCTGCCAACAACTGGAACCGTCAGAATTACGATGCAGATTGGGAGCGATACACCGAGGTGTACCTTAACAACGGCGACGGAACAGGATTCACACGCACATACTTTGCACAGTCGTATAACGAGAACGACAACGACAAGCAAAACCCATCGGTCTCTGACGGCGGCGTGGCCATTGCCGATTTCAACGGTGACGGCTTCCTCGACATCTTCCTCCAAGGCTCAGGAGGTTATTTCAGTTATTATTGGGACCACACATTTGTTGTCATAAATGACGGTACCGGACATTTCGAGCCTTTGCCATACGAAGACTTCGACCGACTGATTATACGCAACTGGAACAGCACATCGGGTTGCGCACAGGCTTACGACTGGGATGGTGACGGACTCATTGATATTATATACCAGGGTTGGTGCCCGGATGTGAACACCCAAACGGGCTATATATGGCAGAATAATGCCGACGGTGTAGGCCCTGCATTCAACCGTGTGTACCGGTGGGCAGGGGGTTCTGAGGCTGCCAGTTGCCTTGTCGATTGGAATGGCGACGGCAAAAAAGATCTTGTAAATATAGGAAAATGTGAGGACAATACATTCCTGTCGGGTCAGCCAACAGGTCGTACAACCCGCATAACCCTCAGCGATGAGCGCACCACAGAGCAACCCAACCAGCCACGTAACGTAAGCGCAGACGTCGAAGGCAACAACGTAACACTATCGTGGACACCTGCCGACGGTGCTCCGAAAAGCACCACATACGAATTGTATTTCCGCAATGCCGACGGAGTGATGTCAGGATGCCCAAGGGCATATATTGACGGAGAGCGCGAAGGGCAACGTAAATGTGAAGACTTTGGTAAATTGGGATGCGTGACATCCATAACATATACACTGCCCGACGGACAATACGAATGGGGTGTACAGGCTGTTGACGGAAGACGCGTAGGCTCGAAATTCACAAAAGGAACATTCACTGTCGGCCAATCTGACGGCATTGAAGAGATAAAAAACACTACCGAAGAAAAGATGTACGATCTGCTCGGACGCCCTGTCACACCGCACAAAGGAAAGAGGCAAAGCCCGGCAATCTACATAGCAAAGGGACGGAAAGTCATAGTAAGATAAAAACAAACAGACCTTACATCTTTTTATATGAGAAATATATTTATTACCGCTATCGTCATGTGTCTGGCGCAGCCAATCTGTCTGTTTGCGCAGAAGGACAAGAGTCTTATTGACATCAGCGAAAACTACAACTGGACAAGCTGGGGCAACAACCGCTTGCCAAAGGAATGTCGGCTGCCTCTGTCGAAAGACTTCGGCGGGATATCGTTTACGGGACGCTACGCATCGTACACAAATGCTGACACGTGGTACATCATCAGCTCGACTGACGGCAATATGTACAGCTGCTATACCGACGGATCCGTGAATGGCGAGGGTGCCTTCTCACCACGTCCGCGCAGTGGAAAGATTGTGGGGACCGACCCACTCCGTCTGCAGGTGAGTGCCATAGGAAAGCTGATAGACCACAACGGCAACGACAAGATTGC
Organism: uncultured Prevotellaceae bacterium; assembly: GCA_902783625.1. Classification (GTDB taxonomy): domain Bacteria; phylum Bacteroidota; class Bacteroidia; order Bacteroidales; family Bacteroidaceae; genus Prevotella. The sequence continues at coordinate 3,826 of CACZRN010000040.1, read as the reverse complement.
GGGGAAATACGGGCGCTATCCCTGCGCACAGCTGATGTATAACGACATCTGGTACTACGGCACCTATCTGCTCGAGCAGGACGACCGCACGATGTACGTGCCCAATTTCGACTGGGCGATACTGCAGCCCTTCGTGGGGTTCCGCGTGTCGGGCGACTTCGGCGAGACATGGTGCGACAAGACCACTCCCGAGGACCCGCTACTGGAGAACTATCACGACAAGTGGATTAATGCTCATGGCGTGGAATTTAACCCCTACGAGGTGATGATTGGAGCACCGCACTTCGTGGATTTTGGGCAGAATTTGAAATATGCTCCTACAGATGCGAAGACTGGCCGTAAGTGGGCATACATGGTTGCACATGGTGCAGACGCACGATGCAAGCTGGCACACAACAGTTGGGTGTCGGGCGACAACATCTACCTGCTCCGCATCCTCATGCCAGAGGGAAGAAACAAAGAGGAGAACTTCCGCTACATAAACAATCCTGCCAACTGGCAGTATCTGTCGCGCGACGGGACGTATCGTGCATGGAACCGCGACAATCTCGAAGAGGTATATGCGAATATCCGTCCGATAGTCGACGCAACAGGTTTCATGGGCAATGTCGGACTGACCTACAATGCCCCGCTCCGCCGCTTCATAATGGCACTGAGCCGAGTGGCAGACGGTGATCGCAACAACTTCAACACGATGATCCTCGAGTCGGACGCCATAGACGGGAAGTATAGTGTTGTGCAGTATATGAAAGGATTTGCCTCGCAGTCGTATTTCATGAACATCCCCTCGCCATTCATCTCCGCCGACGGCCGGCGGATGTGGCTGTGCTACTCGTCGAACTACGCCTACAAGAGCAGTCCCACGCCCACCATCGGCGGTTCATGCTATGCACTGTGCCTCAGTGAGATTACGCTCGATGGGAGGACAGAAGCCAAGGCGCGCAAGTATGAGGCGGAGAGTATGCACCGGCTCGGACATGCCTGGCTCAGAGTGGACACGCTCCTCTCCAATGGCGCCGGCGTGGCAGAGGTGACGATGCTGGGCGATGGGGTGGAGTTCTACTCAAAGAACAGCGGCAACGCCATCACTGTCAGCGCATATAACAAAGTGCCGGGACAGAAGAAGATATCGGTGTACGTCAACGACCGATATGTCGCCAAGTTGCTCCTCAGCTATACAGCAGAAGAAGGAACGACCGCTATCCAGCAAGCCAAGATGAAGATCCGGCGCGGTGACAAAATAGCACTTCGTGTCGATGCCGACGATATCGACTTCAACCGTCGGGCCCCCGAGCAGCCAGGCGGAGCACAGCACTTCGTAGGAGTAATAGACTACGTCACCGTTGACTGAACGGAGTTTTTTCGAAGACAAAAGCGACAAAAAAAGGGAGTTTTATTTTGTCATACACTTAGCTTTTATTACTTTTGCCAATCGAAAATGAACCCCATACAGAAGAAGCAAAGAAATACTACTTTAAACACTATTATATGAAGAACATACTTGTGATTGGGTCTACCGGTCAGATTGGCAGCGAACTTACTATGGAACTGCGCAAGCGCTACGGCGGCGAGCACGTGGTGGCTGGCTACATAAAAGGAGCGGAACCCAAAGGAGAATTGCTCGAATCGGGACCGTCGGCAATGGCTGATGTGACCGATGGCGAGATGATTGCAGAAGTGGTGAAGCAACACGACATTGATGCCATCTATAACCTTGCGGCATTGCTCTCGGTGGTAGCCGAACACAAACCGCTGCTCGCATGGAAAATCGGTATCGATGGCCTGCTCAATATCCTCGAGGTGGCACGCGAGCATCGATGCGCTGTGTTCACTCCCAGTTCGATAGGATCATTCGGAATAACCACCCCTCACACACAAACACCACAGGACACCATACAGCGCCCAAGAACAATCTACGGTGTGTCGAAGGTGACCACCGAACTGCTGTCAGACTACTATCATCATAAATATGGGGTTGACACCCGCTCGGTGCGCTTCCCCGGAATAATATCCTACGTGACTCCTCCTGGTGGCGGCACCACAGACTATGCTGTGGACATATTCTATTATGCCGTTCGTGGCGAGCGCTTCGTATGTCCGATAAAGAAAGGTACATTCATGGACATGATGTATATGCCCGACGCACTGAATGCTGCAATAAAACTTATGGAGGCCGACCCTGAGCGACTGAAGCATCACAATGGGTTCAACGTGACAGCAATGAGTTTCGATCCCGAGCAGATCTGTCAGGAGATAAAGAAACACAAACCCGAGTTTGAGATGATCTACGATGTTGACCCTCTGAAGCAGAGCATTGCCGACAGCTGGCCCGACTCACTTGATGACAGTTGCGCACGTCAGGAGTGGGACTGGGCACCAAGGTATGGGTTGGCTGAAATGACAACCGACATGCTCGAGAAACTCACCGCACGACTGAAATAAAACAGAGAAGCAAGAACCGAAAACTCCCGCATCACTCAAAAGGAAGTAATGCGGGAGTCTGCTCGTTAGCAATGGTTCATTATGCGGTCCTCACCCTGCCATAAATCGCCCTTCCGCTTCGCACGGTGACCGTTGGTTCACTTTTAATACCACAAATTACACTTTATTTTTTTACCACAGATTTAGCAGATTTAGCAGATTATTATTCAATAGGACTCCATAAAAAAAAGATTTCACAGATTGCACTCTTATTTCTTTCTACCACAGATTCTTAAGACTCGCTTCGCTCGAATAAGCGTCGCAAGCGCCGAGAGTCACGGATTTAACAGATTATTATCTATCAAGTACTCCATATAAAAAGATTTACCGTGCGGAGCGAAAGGTAAATTTTTTTTGTGTTGTGCACGAATGAAAAATCTGTTTAATCAGCTCAACCGATGGTCACTGTTTCGAAGCGTAAGCGAGGAAGGGAAAGTAATCTGTGGTAGAAACCATCTCTTCGTGGTTGGATTCCTCCCCCTTGGGGGAGGTTAGGAGGGGGCTTTATTTTTTCATTTCATTGATAATCACCTGAATATCCGCAGTCGATATCTTGCCGTCATTGTTAAGGTCGTATTTCATATTCTGACTAGCCTGAGGCTTCTTCATCTCGTTGATGATCACCTGTATGTCGGCTGTCGACACCTTGCCATCGTTGTTGAGGTCGTAATCGGGTGCAAGCAAGTATGGAGGTATCTTTGCCCAAGGTGGACCCATTACCACCCAGTCCTGCTTCACGTCGGTAGTGGTACCTTCATAGTAAACATGGAAATTGTTGCCTATATAGGCTCCCTCGGGATAACGCAACTGAACGTCAGAGCCGAGATGCAAATCATTTGGGAATGGTAACTCTACGCTCGGATAATCGCTGCCGTAAGCCATCAGCGTGGAGCTCTCATTAATATCCAGGGCACCACCGTCATCCATGAAGCCATGTCCTTCACCCTTGCAGATAAGAGTAGCGCCGCCGGTAATCGTAATGTACGAGTCGTTCTTATAGACACCGTTCCATGTACCGCTAGTTGCGATGAGCTGGAGGGTGTCGCCGGAGATGGTTGTCCTAACAGCGCTGCTCGACTCAAAAGCGTTATAATCGGTAGCTTTTACTACATTGTTGCCATTTGCAATTATCTTGAAATTATAGCATCCCTCATTGACAATTCCGTCCTCGCCCTCTATCTTCGCGTTGTTGAGCACCAGCGTGGGCAGGTAACCGCTCCAGCCAATGCCTTCGTGCTCGTCCATGAGGTAAGCCGTGCCCGACTTCAGGCCTGGTATGTCGTAGAAGTTCAGCGAGGTGAGCTCAGTGCCGTCGATAAATACTCCGTAGTTCTTTACGTCGTAG
>CACZRN010000039.1 GCA_902783625.1 uncultured Prevotellaceae bacterium | reverse complement strand
GAGAGAGGGATTCGAACCCCCGGTGCCTCTCAGCACGACGGTTTTCAAGACCGTTGTAATCGACCACTCTACCATCTCTCCTTCAGCATCTAATTACTGACTCTCGGTCGAACATCTTTCTACGGATGTGCTCAAAAGCGGTGCAAAATTACTGTAAAGTTTTTATTTTTCCAAATTTTGCGACGTGTTTTTTATTTTTTTGTAATGTTTTTAATTATGAACATTGCAGTTTTCAACCCCAACTTATCAACTTAGTGTATCTGTCGATGAATGTTTTGCCAGCTTTTCCGCTTAGCAAGAGTTTCTCGAGTATCAATACTCCCACGATTGCTGTTGCTATTCCGAGCAATACATCGATGATGTAGTGATGGAGAGAATACACCGCTGTCCACCATATACCTGCGCATATTATACCAAACACAATTATGACAGTCTTCTTCTGTCGGCTGATAATAGCGTAAATTGTTGCAATGAGCATGTAGGCAGCATGCAATGATGGTACAGCTGCGAACACGTTCGCATTTTTACCATACAGCGAATGGAATATGCCAATCCCAATCAGATCGTCGAATCGCCCAAGTCCTGCCACGTTGCCAGGGGTTCCTTTTATTGCTTCAAATCCATATCCGACAGCATACCATGGTGGCGCAGCAGGGTGGATGTAGTATCCGCAGAAGCCTATCAGGTTGACAAACAAGAAAGCGATTGAAAACCGAAGATAGTTTTTATAGTCTTTCTTTGCGTAGAGCCACAATCCAAATGCCATTGGTACAGGTACCCAACAAAGGTAGAATAATCCTGCAAAAATATCTGCCAGAGTGGTGTGATTCATGTCGAACCATTCACCGGGGATGAGTGTCTGTCCGGCAACTGTAGTGATTCCGAAGAGTGATTTCTCTGCATTGTAGAGCCCTTCAACGTCAACGGGATTCACCTCGTAGTTTGGCATCAGTCGCATCCAATCGTATGAGCATGCGAAGATGAGCCATGGGGTAAGTGCCAAAGCGAGTTTTCGCGTTGGCTTCATGGCAACCATTACGGCATAAAGAATAATAATGTAGATACTGAACATCAGCAGATGTTTGTATGGTAGATTTAGTTTTCTTTAGTGTTCTTCAGCACTTTATAGCAATGTGCTACTCTCCAGAATGCGGTGATATTAGCCAGTATTGCTATGAGCGACATTCCTGCAGCCAGCCATCCGAGATTGCTTGTCAGTCCTGTGATGATTGCCATGACGGCTGTAACTACCACACGTTCGGGGCGTTGCATCAGTCCTACCTTGCATTCTATCCCAAGTCCTTCGGCGCGAGCTCTTACATAGCTAACCATTACCGAGCCGATCATGGCAAGGAATGTAACGATTCCCATCCAGAACCAGTTGGCATAGATGAAAAGGATGCAGATGCCGAACAGGGTTATCAACTCGCTATAGCGGTCGAGGGTAGAGTCCCACAATGCTCCGAACTTTGAAGACATCCCTCCGAGACGTGCCAATCTTCCGTCCATCATGTCGAACAATCCAGCAAAGAGGATTATTGCGCCACTCCATCCCACAAGTGCATAATATGCATCGCTTGTCGGTTCCATTCCTGTATGAAGGCCGTGGCCATATTCTTTTGCTGTCCAGACAAATAGCCATGCGGCTATTATGTTGATGATGAATCCTATGGTTGTCACTATATTTGGAGTGATGCCAATCTTTATCATTCCCTTAATAATGGGATTGATTATCACGTAGATTATCTTTTGAATGAAATCTCTATAATTCATAGTTTATTTATTTTATTTAGAGTTTTTGAAATCAATACTCAAAACATTATTCAATTGTTTTCAATTTCTTCTTGCTCGCATGCCAGTTCATCGATTTGTTTACTTTTGAAGACAAACATGCGTTGCATCTGGTAGTTCCAGAATATAGCTACGATGATGGCTACAATGGCTTTCGATATGATGAAGTCGATGCCTAACGTCTCAGTGACTATATATGTGCCATAGGTGTTCAGCGCAATACTCACTGCCCACACGATGAAGTAGCGTACAGCCACGTATTTCTTTTTCCTCCCTTTCGTATGGAACACCCATCGGTAGTTGATGATGCAGTTTATTATGCCTCCGCTCAATGCTCCCACGAATGTGGCAGTGGTGTACCACACACCGAGAAATTTTCCGAGCACCAACGTCACCGCAAAGTCAACTGCACTTGCTATCCACGCCGAGAACTGTGCCTTGCCAAATGTGAATACAATATCTTTTATATTACCCATCTCAAGGCAAACACAATTATTAAACTATATACTCCAGCCAGGATGTCGTCGGCCATTACCCATAACCCTCCGTTCTTCTTGTCGAGGCTTCTGATTCCAAAAGGCTTAACGATATCAAAAAATCTGAACAGCAAAAACGAAGCCAAAGCCAGACGCCAGTCATGACCAGCTGCAAGCAGCGGAATCCACACGCCAACCATCTCGTCAATAACCACCTTGTGGGGATCTGGACCCCATAATGGTTCTACAGCATCTGTCGCACGTATGCCAATCACTGTGAACAGAACGATGGCTACTGCTGTGATTGCGATGAGGGCTATTGGTGATACAAACATCCCGAGCACCCACCACATTAAAGTAGCAAGAAGTGCTCCTGCTGTCCCAGGACCCCATGGCCAAAAGCCACTACCGAATCCTGTTGCGAATATTACTGATATGAGCGAAGGTTGTCTCATACAATTCTGCAAAATTAAAAGAAAAAATAAATATCTCCAAATTGTTACATGTAATTTTTAAAATCTTCTGCTTCTTTACGTCTCGTTTCTGGGTAATCGAAGCATGAAAATTCTTGACGGTAGTTAATTTTTGCGCCAGACAACTCCTAATTTATTTTAAAATAATGTGTTTTATTTTGAAATGCGGCGCGCTTGATGTAACTTTGCAGTTTAAATGAAACAAGAACTTCTTTCGTAGTGCCTTTGGCACTCGAAACATATATATAGATTGTTTGTAGTGAAGAGACTATTTAGTATAATCACATTACTTTTTTTCGTCTTGATTGTCAAGGCGCAAATCACTGGTGAAGTTATTGCCGAAGATGGCTATGGTATTCCTTATGCCAGTGTGATGTATAAGGGTCACCATGTTGCCGTTGCGAGCGATGGAGAAGGTAAATTCTCTATCGAGAGACACGAGGGATGGACTCTGACGTTCAGTTCGGTAGGTTACAAGACACAGACAGTAAAGGTTGATGTAAATACGCCTAACGTACTGAAAATCACCCTTAAAGAAGATGCTACTAATTTGGGTGAGGTGGTTGTCAGTTCAAATCGTGGACGTTATCGTAGGAAAAACAATCCAGCGGTAGAGCTTATGCGACGAGTGATTGCTGCCAAAGAGAAAAACGACTTGGCTAACCACGATTATTATCAGTATAACAAGTATCAGAAGATATCGTTCTCCATCAGCGACTTGCGGGCTGAAGACTTGCAGACGGGTATGTTTAAGAATTCGAAGTGGCTCCTCGATCAAGTGGAGACGAGTTCTTACACCAACAAGCTCATATTGCCGTTGTCGGTAGATGAGACGGTTACACAACACATCTATCGTAAAGATCCTCGTTCGGAGAAAGATATTATCAAAGGTCAGCAGAGCAATGGCATAAACAATGTATTGCAGACGGGTGAGCTGCTCAACACGATGCTCAAAGAGGTGTTTACCGATGTGGACATCTATGATAATTTCGTCCGACTGCTTCAGTATCCCTTCACCAGTCCTATCGGTGAGACAGCCATATCATTCTATCGTTATTATATCGAAGACACTGTCTATGTGGGGCGTGATTTGTGCTACCATCTCGAATTCATGCCCAACAACCAGCAGGATTTCGGCTTCCGCGGACATCTATATGTTCTTGCCGATTCTACGCTCCATGTTAAGAAGTGCTCGCTCACAATACCACATAAGTCGGATGTGAACTTTGTTCAGCAAATGCACATCGAGCAAGAGTTTACCAAGCTCGACAATGGCGAGTGGGTGCTCACGATGGACGATATGTGGGCAGAGTTGAGCGTCTCGGGATTCCTCTCGCAAGTATTGGTGGTGAGAAATACACGATTGAGCGACTATGCCTTTGACGAACTACCGAAGAAATTGTTTAAGGGTAGGGCAAAGACGCGGCACGAGACAGATGCCATGTTGCGCGACGAGGCTTTCTGGAATCAATATCGAGCGGTGGAGCTCACGAAGAGCGAGTCGTCGATGAATGCCTTCATACACCGCATGGAGCAATCGAAGAACTACAAGTGGGTGATTATGGGCATCCGTGCTCTTGTGGAAAACTATGTCGAGACGGGCTCGTCGACATCGAAGAGTAAATTCGATTTCGGTCCTGTCAACACATTCATCTCTAAGAACTTCGTCGATGGCTACCGATTCAGACTTAGTGGCAGGACAATGGCGGCACTCAATCCGCACCTGTTCTGGAAAGGATACATAGCTCGGGGAATGTCGTCGAAGAAGACCTATTATGGCAGTGAGGTGACATGGGCTATAAATAAGAAAAAGAACTCACCGTTTGAATTCCCTCAGCGCAATGTCGTCTTCGAAAGTTCATATGATGTGATGTCGCCATCCGACAAGTTCCTCATCCACAACAAGGATAACGCCTTCATGGCATTCCGCACACAGAAGGTTGAGCAGATGTATTTCTACAATCGCCAGAAGCTGTCGTTTATCTACGAAAGCGATTGGGGCCTGAGCTTCAACGCATCGCTTAAGACGGAGAGCAACGAGACCGCTGGCGACCTGCATTTCATCCGTGTGAGCGACGGTGAGGATGTGCGCAAGATTCGCACCACAGAGGCAAAGGTGGGGATGCGCTACTGTCCTGGACAGACATTCGTCAATACCAAGCAACAGCGACTGCCTGTGAATCTCGACAGTCCTGAGTTCACTCTCAGTCATACTATGGGATTCGACCATCTGCTCGGCGGTAGGTATAAGTTGAACTATACTGAGGTGGGGTTCTACAAACGCCAGTGGCTAGGTTCGTGGGGATATATCGACATACACGCCAATGCCGGTGCACAGTGGGAGAAAGTTCCATTCCCACTGCTTATAATGCCACCAGTGAACCTGTCGTACTTCGAGCATGAGAATACCTTCAGCCTTATGCGCAACATGGAGTTCCTCAACGACCGATACGCTTTCTGGTCGGTGGCATGGGATATGAACGGAAAGGTGCTCAACCGTTTGCCGCTTATCAAACACCTAAAGTGGCGCGAGTATATCGCATTCAAAGGGATGTTCGGAAAACTCACAGACAAGAACAATCCTTTCCTCGAACAGAACGCGGCCGACGATATGCTGTTCGAATTCCCCTTTGGCGCTCATGTCATGGACAGCCGCACGCCATACATGGAGATAGTGGCTGGCGTGCACAACATATTCAAGTTCTTCTCAATCGACTTTGTTCACCGTTTCAACTACAACGGCAACGAGGAGACGAAGAAGAATGGTGTGCGCTTCGGATTCATGATAAGCTTCTAATGATTTGACGGTTTCACAGATTTCACAATTTCACTTATCACTCTTTACTTTTACCAACTATGCGCAGAATTATCAATCCTTACCTCAGACTTGAGGGTTACAACTGTTTCGGTTGCTGTCCTGACAACCCTGTCGGGCTTCATATGGAGTTCTTTGAAGATGGAGACGACATTGTTTCTTTCTGGCGTCCACAAGATTATTATCAAGGCTGGCATGGCGTGATGCATGGAGGTATACTCTCTACGCTTGTTGACGAGATAGCCGGATGGGTTGTTACGCGTAAGTTGCAGACGGCAGGAGTCACATCTCGGCTCAATGTCAGTTATATCCATCCTGTGAAGTCATCCGATTCACAACTCACCATTCGTGCTCATATTAGCAAACAAAGTCATGGCTTTGTTTTCATCAATGTCACTATATCCGACAGTCAAGAGCAGGTATGCGTGGAAGGTGAGGCCGTTTATAGGGCATTGCCCGAGGAGACATCGCGTGAGATGGGATTCACACATTGCGATGTCGACGACGAGCAACTGCTGTCAATGTAATTCTTTTTTCTGACAGCGAAATAACTTTTGTCGGATTCTTTATCTTTCGGAATAATAAATTTGCTAGCAAATTTTCGAATAAAGAGGCTCTTTAATGTCATTAGATGGGCTCTTTAATGAATAATTTGCTAGCAAATTTTTTGAATACAATTCAAAAAGATATAATGCACTGTTAGTCTCTGTCCAGTAAATCAAAGTAATAGGTCGTGGTATGCTTTATGCATAGCTGTGCATACCTCCGAGGAAATAGTTCACTCCGAAATATGTCATGAGGATAGTCATGAATGCAAGAGCCATGAAGATGTGATATGCCATTGGACGTCGAAGCCATGGCAGAGAACGGTCGTGAACAGCTATAGCATAGACCATGAACGTTATTAGTGCCCATGTTTCCTTCGGGTCCCAGCTCCAATATGTTCCCCATGACACGTTTGCCCATATTGCACCAATGAAAATCCCTAATCCTAGGCAGGCAAGGGCAGGGTAGAGGAACAGTTGTGAGAGCAGTCGGTAGCTGTCGATTGCATGGTCGGCTTGCTTCTGGTTGTTCCTAAGCAGCAGACGAACAATAATCGACATTAGCCCACATATGAATGTCAGTGTCAGCAATGCATATGCCATCATTATTATACTTACGTGGATTGTCAGCAGCGGTGATGAGAGTACTGGCATGACATGACTGATTTGAGGATCCATCTGCGATATGTGGCTTACAAGCAGGAAGAACCCTGAGAGCAGGAAACTGAAAGTGATGATGATGTCGAATTTCCTGTATATGGGGAATGATACCAGCATTATAAGCCATGCCATAAGCAGCATTGTCTCGTAGCCGTTCGACATTGGTATGGTGCCCGAAACTATCCATCTCAATGCAAGACATAGTGTGAGTGCCGCAAACGACAATGCTAATATTATGACTAACGTGTTGAGCAATGAGGTCTTGTGTGGATTGTCCTTCTCGTTGTTACTGTAAAGCCTATAGATGAAATAGAATAGCGATATGAACCCCATCGTGAGGTTGAGCATGAAAAGAATCGTGGCAAACGGCACAGCATTGTATATGCGCTCGGCTTTTGTCTGCAGTGATGACGGTATGGATTTCGCTCCGTAGGCATGTTGATAAAGCAGAATCCTGTCGAGTGCCTTGTTCATTCTGTCGTAGTTGCCTGCCTGAGCATCATTAAAGAGCAGATTGAAACTGTTTTTAATGTATTCCCTACGCTGCTGTTCGATATTGTCAGGCATCTTGTCTACAGGCGAGAACCAGCGTGTAGTTATGGATGTTGTGGCAGAGTCGGTCAGTGGCACGGGGTAGATTTTCAACATGCGAGCCTGTCCAACCTCCATGAGAATCAACATCAGTTTATCGTCGACATCAGCTACGGCTTTATGTATTTTGTCGTATTGCCCCTGTTGATATTCATCTATAGCCGGTCCGAGGATATACTCTCCCGTTTGTGTGTGGAAGAACGCGTTGAGCGCGTTGTATTTGTCGAGCCCGAACACTCTCTGCATGTCGCTGCTCTTCACCCTGATGATTTGTTCCGAAGCCCATTCTTCAGGATAAAACATGAAGCCTGTCAGAATCTGCTCTGGCGAGTATTCCTTATAGTGTCGGTGACCGTAGATTTTCTTTGTGAAGTCGAGAGCCAGAGTCTGCATTGGGCAGACGCGATTGTTGTAAACGACATACAGATGTCCGAACCTGTCGGCAGTTTCTTTTGGCAACACCTTTGCCGCGTTCGCAGTTGTGGGTATTGTGAGACAGATTAACATTATCGTTGCCACTGGCGTGGCTTTCAACTTGCGCAGTATGTTGCGGTATGCGCCTTTAGGATCGATGAGTATCCAGAACAGCGAGAAGAATAGCAGTGCATAGCCAGTGTATGTGACGGGGATGCCCCATCGGTCGTTGTTCATGATGATTGTCGACCCCTTGCCGTCGTTGTCGAACCCACTTTGATATAAGCGAATACCTTTTCGCGAGTATATATTGTTCATTGATATGCTGGTGTGGATTGCCTCATTTCCGTCAGCTATCTCTATATATGATGTGTAGTCTGCCGGGGCGTTTGTACCCTCGTGATATGTGGTCTCGAACTTTTCAAGACAAATAGTAAAAGGCAGGGCATTTTCAGTGGGCTTGCTATTGTCGAGTGATGTCCATTTATCTGTTTTCTCGCCTTGTCGCAGATGTATCACCCCTTTCGATGATGTAGTCTTTGTCAACAGTGCCCCGGCGAGGATGACGACAAACGACAAGTGGAGTGCTATTGTCGATGGGCGGCGCACTTTTCTTTCCAAGAAGTAGAATATGGCAAAGGCTACCCCAATAGCCCACAATGCAGCGAACCACCATGCACCGTAAATTTTATTGAATACAACCTCCGTTCCCTTGTATTTCTCAACGATTGTAGCTGTTGCCATGCACACAATGAGCAAGATGTAAATGATGATGGTATTCTTTTTTGCCATATGTCAGTTTATTTTAGTTTTTTGATGGTTTATTACAAAGAGAGAAGCCAATCAGACTTCTCTCTTTGTTTTTAATATCAGATGCTTCTTAAGAATTTAACGATTGCATCTCTGTCTTTCTTAGGCAGTTTGTAGAACTTCAGTGTGCTGTCGTAGGCATCAGACTTGCTTGAATATCCATGCCAAAGGATAGCTTCTATCTCGTTGCGTGCACGACAATCATGCAGACGGTCTTCTGCGCCAGTGTTGGCAAGACTAAGTCCGCGTCCCCATAGTGGAGTGGTGCGACACCAACTGCCGTGAATGCCATTTTTCATGTACAGACGATGCTGCACCATGTCGGTATATGGCCAGATGGTCTGATTCTTATATCGAGGCAGATTGAGGTTCTTGCTTGTTATTATAGCAGGTGCCCAATAGTTGTCTTCTCCTGTGTTCCACGAAGGACGGTGGCATGATGTGCAGCCAATCTGATAGAAGAGTTCTTTTCCACGCTGCACATCTTTATCCTGCAAGTTTCTTGCCCTTGGGATTGCAAGTCCACGATGCCATACCATAAACGACCAGAAGTTGTTGTCAGACATTTCAGGGTCGAAGTTATGCCATTCGTTGTTGAATTGATTTGTTAAAGGTGAGAGCAATCCCTTGACTGCAGCAGCAATGCCTTCGTCGGTTCCGTCGGCATAATAGGGTGATGTTGGGTCTTGCTTTATCTTTGCAATCACTTCAGGATTCTTCGACATTGCGTTAGCCCATGCTGCAGTAGTGTAGAGGAAAGGACGGTCGGAGCGACTCACATTGGTAATGTTCCATATTGCATTGGCACCGGCACCATCTTGCAACGAACCACGTGTGCAGGCATAAGTAAACTTCTTTATCCTGTTCACAGGTTCTGTGCCGCTTTGTATTGTCTTATACATTGCTCCAGGTGCCCATGTGTTGTTGGCTTTGTCCCATATAGCGGGATTCAGTTCAGCGAATTGTGCCTCGTGCTGGTATTGCTTCTTCAGTGAGTCGTCGGGGATAGCATCGAGCAATCCCGAACCGATAATGCCTATTGTTGACTCAAGTCTGAAGGCAATATTCTCAGGCTTCGGGTCTGTATTGAAGGCATCGATATCAATGCTCAACTCAGGATAGATAAGCGAATAGCTTTCTCCATCAGGGAAATGAGTAGGCGATATCTCGCTGCCTTCACCCATTGCGGTCAAAGTGGGCCATGAGATGTTGATACCTTTCTCATCGATAGGGGGCAAGAAAGGATACGTTGCTCTTGTCTGTGGCATACCTGTAACCTCCGCTATGTATGGGCCGTCATCGCTGTTGTCACCATCAGCAGGGTGATAAACAACAAGCAGATATCCGTTGCCCCATTCTGCGGTATACTGTGTGACACGCTTTCCATGTCCATATCCAGGATGGCAGTCAAGGCAAGATTTTCTTACGTATGCTGGTCCAAGTCCATTGAATGGAGCCTGAAACTCTGTCACATTACGCTCAAAAAACTGCTCACCGCGGTTAAAGGCGTCAGTCAATCCCATCTCTGTCACTGCAGGAGTCTCGTCTTCGTAGCATCCGGCGGTGACGTTCATTGTTGTTCCCAATTCACCTCCGACATACCACTCTTCAGCAGAGAAGTTTCCCACAGCGGCACCGACGAAATTCTCTTCCACTTCTGGCACGTTGCTACCTTCGTTGTTGTCATCGCTACACGATACGATGGCAAGTATTGCAACCGCGGCAAGTGTAAAGAGAACGCTTGTCTTAATTCTGTTTATGATTTTCATTTTCTTTGTATTATTAGATTAGTTTGCAGCTATCCAGCTTGAAGCCTCATTGATGACATCGTCGAGAGCGTTGATGGCATCCATAGCGTTCTTAGCGTTTGCGCTATGATAGTCGTCGACAAACGGAGTGCCAGCCTTTGCTGTTTCGAGAGCACTGAGCGCATCGTTCAACTTCGTCTGAAGTTTGTTGGCTAGATCGGAGTTGTATCTCTGCAGATAAGCCATGATTGAACTTCCGTTCACACTATTTGATGTCTGACCATAAAGACTATACTTAATGCTTGAGATGTTGTCAAAGAAATCGAAGTACGACTTCTTTGAATATGGCGACTCAATATAGTTTACATCAGTTCCGAGATATGCCTGTCCGATTTTCTGCCCTGCCACCTCTGCACAAATGTTTGAACATCCAGCGACTAGGATAGTGCTCATCACGCCACGCCATGTTGAATATGTGGAACCAGGTTGAGTGGCTTTGACCATGTTCTCGCCGTAATATAAGTTACCACCGCCGACTGTGGTGTTGAATTCACATTCTTCAACTCTGTCAACGTGTGCTTTTGGAGCTTCATCGCCAAGCCAGCTAACCTCGAGTTGATAACACTTGTCGCGCAAGTCGCCTGCAACAGCAGCAGCGAAGATAAGCTCCTGCTCGCCTGTTATGTTTCTTTCTTCAAAGTTAGGATTGTCTTCCACTCCCTGCAGTTTAGCAAGTTGACGGGCATTACCATCGCGGAAGAGGATGAACTCAATTCCGTGGAAGCCAAGTTGCGACTCACCCACATTGGCACGTACATTATCTATACCTCCATTATCGAGGTCGTCGAGGTCTTCAATAATTTCAGCATTGCTCAGTGCCTTTGCCAGTGCAGTAAGGTCGAGCGGCCATGTGTCGATGTGTGGGTCAATGCCCCAGTCGGTTGCTGCGCCATAGAGGAACGCTTCGCTACGTTCCCATGCCGAGCGTGCCTTGAGGAATGTCGCGCAGATGTCGTCGATATTGGCTTGGGTAAGTGTGTTTGCACGCAGCTTTGCCTTTGCATCGACAATCTTATTGAATAGATTGTTTGACTCTGTTGCCAATTCTTTGTAGATAGGGAATATCACGTTATTGACATACTGATTTGTGATTGCCTGCATTGCAGCGTCTTTCTCTTCTTGGTTGTTGTCAGCAGGATCATCGCTGTCGCTGCACGATGTGAATGCCAATCCGATGAAGAGGATTGCGACTAGATAAAAATACTTTTTCATTTTATAATACATTTGTTTGTTAGTTAATACTCTGATTTTCATTGATTACATGAACCATCCCTCGTAAGCGATACCAATGTTTATCGATGGCTCGTTGTTGTAAGGATTTTTCAGCAGACGGTTACTGTAGTCGGCTTTGATTGCTATCTGTGGGATAGGATGGTAGTTTACACCGAACGCAATGCGGTTGACATTGGTGTAGTCGTATTGGTCTTTGTTCTTTTCAGGAATGTAGCTGTCGTAATACTCATATCTACCGAAGAGATAAAGCTTTTGTTTGCCACTTAGTTTCTCTATCTGTGAGAAGATGTCGTAGCCCGCTTCCACGCCGATGCTCACTGCATTCTTTCCTATTGCGGCACTCTTCACTGGCGAATTGCTGGCATGAGCCTTGGCATCCTTTATGATGTTTATCTTGTCAACATCCGAGATATTTCCGTAGTCGGCTTGTCCTCGCACAATCCAGTTGTATTTGTTCAGGGTGAAATCTACCGATCCGATAGTCACAGTACCCTTCACTTTGTCGTAAGGTTTGTCTTTTCCTTCGATGTCGTTGGGGTAGGTGTTATGTACAGAGTTGCCTATATACCCGCTGATACCGACTCTCACCCCTGGCACAATGTAATAGTCGCCGCGGGCTGCAAAGCCATACTTGTTGGCTGGCTTGAATTCGAATGGCGAACCGGCACCCGAATGAATCCATCTGTCGCGGTTGAACAGCATCGCATTAAGTCCGGCAACAGCCTGCACTTCATAGCGGAAATTGCCGGCATTGCCCCAGAAGCTGATGCCTGTGTCGTGCCATGTGCTTGGCAATATGGTGTTTTCACCCTCGGGGCGGTAAACTGTGAAGTAGTTCAATGGCTCGTGATAGGCGTTATTAAGTCCCACAGGTACAACGATATGACCAGCTTTCACGTTTGCCCATCGGGCAAATGATTTCTGAATCCAGAATTGCTCAAGCTCCACTTCGCCGCCTTTCTCCTGTTCATATTCCCATTCAGCAGCCTCGTCGGCTTCGTTCTCTATTGTGCTGCCTGTACCAGTATGCTCAAACTCAACCTCGGTGCCCATTGTCCATCCGTGTCCGAAGTCGTAGCCGATATAGATTACAGCATGCGGAATGTCGAACCTTCCGTGTGAAGGATCGTTCTTGTAGTTTTGCGGATTAGTGCCATAACGGTTCACATGATCGCTGTAGAACATCCTCGACATTGCCACTTCGCCGTATCCTCCGATGCTCAGGCGTTTGCCTGATACATGTTGCATCACTGAGTCGCCAGCCACATCTTGCGCCGTTGCATTGACGGCAGAGAGTGCCAGGAAAGCGGCGCCCATGAGCAGAATTTTTTTGTTATAAGTCATTGTCTTCTTAATTTTTTTGCAAAATTACCTCCTTTGGAATAGCCTCGCAATACCTAAAAAAATGTATTTTTCACTCTCATTACTCATCATAAATGATTAGTACGCTTCGCTTTTCATCGAGGCTTCATAATCGTGGTCGTCATTGAAGGCAAATAGAAAAATATTTTATCTTCTCCTTAAGAATTAATAATTGTCCGTTTTCGGTTTATGTATATTTATTCAATTAATATATTTTATGCCTCAAAGAAAATTGGCGCTGTAACTAATTGATTATCAGGGCACTATTAAAGAGGCTTTTTAATACCGTTAAAGAGCCTCTTAACCGTCAATAAAAAGCCTCTTAATCGCGACTAAAGAGCCTCTTTAATGATGCATGTCGGTTTTGTTACATCGTGCGTGCATACATCATTATATATTTATACACCTACCGAATAATAAGTATAAAAATGCTTAATTATTCGTTGATTGTCGTTGAAATACTTACTTCGTGTTATTGCTTGTTTGATTGAAATTTGATAATTTTGCACTCATGATACACTATGTATCCGATTTAAATGCTTAGTAGATATGAAGAACCATAAGATGTATGAGGCTGATGATAGGATGATATCTATCATTCGCGACAACTATAACATTCTTCAGAGCCTTGGCTCGTTTGGCATCAGCTTGGGTTTTGGCGACAAGACGGTTAGGGAGGTGTGCGAGAGTCAGGGTGTTGACACTTACACTTTTCTTGCTGTGGTGAACTTTACCATCAATGGATATCGCGATTCCGACGATTTGGATCGTCTCTCCGTTGCAACGCTGTTGAAGTATCTGCAGGCAAGTCACGAGTATTACATCGACTTCCAGTTGCCGTTTATCCGTAAGGAGCTCGTCGAGGCACTTGATGCGAACGACAGTCTGGCGGGGCTTATAATGAGGCTTTACGATGAGTATGCCCATCAGGTGAGGGCGCACATGAAGTTTGAGGAGAAGACAGTGTTCCCTTATGTGGAATCGCTGTTGGAGGGTGAGCTGCGCGACAATTATGACATTGACACGTTCTCGAAGCATCACGGACAGACCGACTCGAAACTGAAGGAGCTGAAAAACATCGTGATTAAGTATCTGCCGAGCGATGGCTTGCATAATAATCAACTGTCGGCAACGCTCTACGATATTTACAACAACGAGGATTGGCTTCATCAGCATGTGCTCGTTGAGGATGAGATATTCATTCCTGCTATTCGCAGACTTGAGAACAGGCTCCGCCAGAACGATGTGTCGATGAAGATAAGCAGTATGATAAATGCTGAATCTGGCAGTCAAGAAACGCTGTCGGACAGAGAGAAGGATGTGGTTGTGGGTGTTGTTCAGGGGATGACTAACAAGGAGATAGCCGATCATCTGTGCATTGCACTCAACACAGTAATTACCCATCGTCGCAACATCGCACGTAAATTGCAGATACGCTCTGCCGCAGGACTCACCATTTACGCTATTGTTAACAAGCTTGTGGACATCTCCGAAGTGGTCAGGTAGGTAGAAACAGATAAGTAGAAGTACTTTTCAATATGCGGAATATAAAGTGAATTAAAATAGATTATAATTAATGAGAGCAAGAACTGCAACATGGTTTGAGACCAAGATTCGTTATGAGAAGACGATGGAGGATGGTCTTGATAAGAAAGTTACGGAAATGTATGTGGTTGACGCCTTGAGTTTTACAGAGGCAGAGACGCGTATTCTGGAAGAAATGAGTTCGTTCATCAGTGGCGAGTTCAAGGTTACTGATATCAAAAAGGCGTCGTATGGCGAGATTTTCTTCAGCGATGCAGCTGCCGATGACAAGTGGTATAAAGCGAAGTTGGCGTATATCTTATTCGACGAAAAGACTGAAAAAGAGAAGCGTACGAGCACTTATTTCCTTGTTCAGGCTTCTACGCTCAGCGACGCCGTGAAGCATATTGTTGAGGCAATGAGCACTTACATGGGCGACTACGATATTGTTAGCATTGCCGAGACACAGGTGATGGATGTTTATGAGCGTAAGGCTGAGTGAAACTATTGATTTTGTTTGCTGAAAATGGATATTGAAGAAAGGCTGAATGAAGTCCTTGCATCGCTGCCGGAAGGAGTAGAACTGGTGGCTGTGAGTAAGTTTCATCCCGAGGATGATATTCTTAGAGCATATCGTCAAGGACAACGTGTGTTTGGCGAGAGTCGCGAGCAAGAGCTTTCGCGCAAATATGCATCGTTGCCAAAAGACATCCGTTGGCATTTCATCGGACATCTTCAAACAAACAAGGTGAAATACATAGCGCCTTTTATCTCGCTTATCGAAGCGGTCGACTCACTGAAGTTGATGAAAGAGATTAACCGTCAGGGTGAGAAATGCGGTAGGGTAATCGACATATTGCTGGAGTTGCATCTTGCTCAAGAAGATACGAAGTCGGGCCTTACCCTTGACGAATGCAGGTCATTGCTGGCAGATGGTGAGTGGCGACAGATGGCAAATGTGCGCATCTGCGGACTTATGATGATGGCGTCGTTTACTGACGATGAGAACCAAATACGTCGGGAGATGCTCGCTGCCGCTGCTTTCTTCGAGGAAGTGAAAGCGAAATATTTCGCTGATGCAGAATATTTTAATCGCCGCTCATGGGGTATGAGCGACGATTATGAGATTGCATTGAAATGTAATTCGAATACTATCAGAGTCGGCACAAGAATCTTTGGACCACGTCAATAAAAGAATAGAAACAATAAAACTATACTGCTTATCTCTTCATTTCATTGATAATTTCCTGAATATCGGCAGTTGAAATCTTGTTGTCACCATTCAGATCATATTTCATGTCCTGCTCAGAGGTATTCTTCTTCATCTCATTGATGATGACTTGAATATCAGCTGTTGAGACTTTGCCATCACCATTAAGGTCGAAAGAGTTATTTGTATAGGTAATAAAGTTGAACGATATTATCCCTGTTTCTACATCTTCGCTTATTTCAGTTAGAGCCCTATTAATCTTTGGCCCACCAGTATACCATTTATAGTTGGGTAATTCCATTTCATATTTGAGTTCCGTTACATTACTTGTCCCGGGAAATGGGTCACCGCTATGATGATTGAAATACTCTGTTCTCGTATACGGCTTGTCTTTTCCAGACAAATAGGCACTTATCAGCAAGCCATCGGCAGGAATAATTGCCATACCTGGTTCACCGGCAGTGTCGTTGGGATGATCGGTGTAGCTGACGTTGGCTGTCGGCCATTTCACATGGTAAACCATCAGACCATGTCCCAACAAACTTGTATTCCAACTACTATTCTGGATGTTTTCAATCATCATATACTCCTTCGGGTCATTGTCGTTTATGAAGCGATAAGCTTTTCCGCCATCGTTCACAGGAATAATCTCTATACCATTCTCGTCGTCTGTCAGTGTATCGATTGTCATCCACTCCATTACTTCACGCTCCCATGCCGTGTATGCCGTAGGGCAATAACCGTTTCTTGTGTACTCTCCACCATCCATCAGGTCCCAATATTCCATCTCCTGGTTGTTAATGCGAGCACTTGTATCATATGGGTAGATGTCGGGCAATCCCATTGCATGCGAGAACTCATGGCAGAACACTCCCACGCCGTTTATCTGTGGAGAGGCGTAGTAACCCTCTTTCATGTTAAGCTCCGAAGCGATAGAATACCAGTTAAGCTCTTCGCCCTCTTCTGATGTGTCAAAATGTCCGGTCTTTGCCCAAATAGATGTAGCAGGGCCTCCAGTGTTTTGACCATATCCTGCATGCACGATATAAACGAGATCTACTTTTCCGTCACCGTCATAATCGAAATCAGAATAATCGACAATGTCTTTTATAGTAGAAACAGCATATCTTACAAGTCCCTTCACATCTTCGTCATTATGAGCAGCATTCACTCCGCCAAATGTCGTTAAGGAGTAGGGAACCGTAATGGGGCCAATTACTTCAAACTGCGGAGTAAATGCTCCGAAGCTCATGTCTTTGAAGTACATGCCGACACTTGCATGGTTTTCGTTTTCATTGTTGCCATAGTTCTCAAGCGGCTCAGTGCTGTTGAAAAACTTGTCGAATGATTTCTTTGGGTCGGGGAGAGTGAACTTGACGTCATCGAATTCACATAAGATAACCATTGCTTTCGGGCTTCCACTATGTGGGAAATAATTCAAAGAAGTTGATAATGGCTCGCGTCGTGCACGATTGGCTTTTGCAATCTTCTCCACATTGTTGTAGAAAAGAGTCTTATCTTGGTTGTCTATTGCTGTTTGTTCCTCGCTGCCTCTTGCCATCTGTTGGTGTGCCAGATACGGGGTGGGGGAAAGCGTTCCGTTGTCATTCACTTTTGCAATATAGAATGCATCGTCGATAGTCGTCAGCAATATACCATCGGAGGTGGTGTAGTAATGGAAATGCTCATCGCCATAGAGCATCACTGTCAGCACTGTTCCGTCGGGCTGAGTCATATCTAAAGGTATTGGAATGGCTTTTGCGCCCCAACTGGCTACCGACATTAAGGCAAGTATCAGGAGAAAAAGTATGCGCTTCATTATATTTTATCTTATTGGTGTTTATTCCTTTCAAAATAATACTGTCCCTTCTTTTTTGTGCGTTTGCCAAATTCAATAGCCTTTGCTGGACAGTGGTGATAGCAAGCAAAGCATGTAAGGCATTTGCCATTGTGTAACCATTCCGTCGTCTTTCCTTTTCCACTCACGATGTTATCCACGGGACAAACCTTCGAACAAAGTCCACACTGGGTGCATTTGTCTTCATCGACACGGAAAGGCTTGTCGCTTATGAGCAGTCCTTTAAACAATGAGCCGAGAAACCAGCTGTTGGTCTTCGGCCAATGTCCTTTGTATGTGTCGTTAATGTCTTTTTCCCTGTGTGCAATCGTGTTTCCAAACAATCTGACGTAGGTGGCAGATTTCTCTTTCTTTTGCCTCTCCTTTTTAGCCGTATCGACATCCATAAAAGGCAATCCCACATAGCTTTCAGGCATAATCAGTGAAAATGTGCTGTCGGTCTTGAGCCCTATTCGGCTAAGATCGCGATTCAGAATTTCCATTGTTTGCCCGATATCATCGCCTGCCGTGCATAACGCCCAGCAGTAGGGCTCTGATGTATATTTGACTTCCAGCCGTTTGATGAATTGCCTTACAATTATCGGTGGTCGCCAGCCGTGCACAGGAAAACAAAATCCTATCGCTTCGTTTTCGGCGAGTATGCATTGAAAAGTTTTCCCATCATTGCGCATCAGCTCGGCTATATCTACCAGCCGATCGCCAGTTATATCAGCCACAACGTGTGCGGCCCACCTTGTGTTGCCTGTGCAGGAGAAGTAGAAAATCATTGCTCCTCAGTCTCCATGACGCCTTCGATATAAAGGCGGGTCATCTCTGGTTTACCGTTTGTGCGAACAGTTATCGATTTCTTGAAATGTCCCGGGAAGCGGTTCTTGCCGTTATAGGTCACCTTTATCTCTCCCTTCTCACCTGGGGCAATTGGAGTCTTTGTATATGATGGCACCGTACATCCGCAGCTGGCAACTGCTTGATTGATTATCAGTGGGGCATCGCCTTCGTTTACGAATGTGAATACACAATGTTGCTCGCCTTCAGCTTCAGTGAACTTACCGAAGTCGTGAAGCTCCTTATCGAACTTAATCTTTGCTTCTGGTTTCTGGGCAAAAGAAATGTTTACACCTGCTACGAGCATTAATGCTACAAATAATATTTTCTTCATAATTCAAAAGTTTTTATTCTTATGACGTCACAAAGTTAGCGAAAGTTGATTTAACACCATCTTTTTTTAACTCTATTTAATAATAATGTGGTTCTTTCTTGATTGATATTGGATTCTAATGTTAGTTCGTACTGCTCATTTAAGTACTCATTATGTTCAGCTTAAGAGGCTTTTATGTCCAGGATAAGAGCCTCTTATGTGGCGATTAAGAGCCTCTTTACTATTCAATCAAAAATTATATGCATAACAATGCGTAGATTTGGTGTCGATAATCCTAGAAAATGCACAAAAAGATTTGGCATTTCACATGTTTCTTCGTAACTTTGTGCGTTAAAAATAAACAGATATAGAAAAATGTACAGGACAAATACTTGTGGAGAGCTTCGGCTCGCAGATGCCGGCAAGCACGTTACTCTTGCCGGATGGGT
The DNA here is from genome assembly GCA_902783625.1 of uncultured Prevotellaceae bacterium. Lineage (GTDB taxonomy): Bacteria > Bacteroidota > Bacteroidia > Bacteroidales > Bacteroidaceae > Prevotella. Next base: position 2,983 of record CACZRN010000039.1, on the reverse strand, counting down.
ACAGCGACTTAGAAAGATGGGAGGTATGACTTTTGTCGACCTGCGCGATCGATATGGTATCACTCAGCTTGTCTTTGACGAGTCAGCAGACAGCGAATTGTGCGAAAGGGCCAACAGGCTTGGTCGTGAGTTTTGCATTCAAGTGAAAGGTGATGTCAGTGAGCGTCAGAGTAAGAATGCAAATCTTCCGACGGGTGATGTTGAGATAATCGCAAAGGAGCTTGTCATCCTCTCTGAAAGTAAGACTCCACCGTTTACCATCGAAGACAATACCGACGGCGGTGATGACCTTAGAATGAAGTTCAGATATCTCGATTTGCGCAGGAATGCAGTGCGCAAAAACCTTGAACTTCGTCACCGTATGACGATATTAATCAGGAACTTCCTTGATTCAAAAGACTTTATCGAGGTTGAGACTCCAATCTTGATTGGTTCGACTCCAGAAGGCGCTCGCGACTTTGTTGTTCCGTCACGCATGAACCCCGGACAGTTCTATGCATTGCCTCAAAGCCCGCAAACCTTGAAGCAGTTGCTTATGGTGAGCGGATTCGACAGATATTTCCAGATTGCGAAGTGCTTCCGCGATGAAGATCTTCGTGCTGACAGACAGCCTGAGTTTACTCAGATCGACTGCGAAATGTCGTTTGTTGAGCAAGACGACGTGATTGATTTGTTCGAAGACTTGGCTCGCCATCTTTTCAAAGAAGTAAGAGGTATAGAGCTTCCTGCCAAGCTTCAGCAGCTTACATGGCACGAAGCAATGCGCCGGTTCGGTTCCGACAAGCCTGACATCAGGTTCGGAATGGAGTTTGTAGAGTTGATGGATGTACTGAAAGGTACGGGCACGTTCAGTGTATTTGACAGTGCTGAGTACATTGGTGGAATATGTGTTCCCGGATGTGCAGAATATACTCGCAAGCAGCTCGATGCACTTACTGATTTCGTTAAACGTCCTCAGGTAGGTGCCAAGGGTTTGGTGTATGTCAAGTATAACGCCGATGGCACCGTGAAGAGTTCTGTCGACAAGTTCTATTCGCCAGAAGTTCTTCAGACATTAAAGGAAAAGATGGGCGCAAACGATGGCGATTTGGTTCTCATTCTCAGTGGTGACAACGCGAATAAAACCCGCACCCAGCTTTGTACTCTCCGTCTTGAGATGGGAGACAGACTTGGACTTCGTCCGAAAGATAAGTTTGAGTGTCTGTGGATTATCGACTTCCCGTTGTTTGAATGGAGTGATGAAGAGCAGCGACTCATGGCAACACACCATCCGTTCACAATGCCTAATCCCGATGACATTCCTTTGCTCGATACGAATCCCGAACTTGTTCGTGCTAAAGCATACGACTTCGTTTGCAACGGCGTAGAGCTTGGTGGCGGAAGTCTGCGTATTCACGATAGTCGTTTGCAAGAGAAGATGTTCGGCATACTCGGCTTCACAGAGGAGCGCGCAATGGCTCAGTTCGGCTTCCTGATTAATGCCTTTAAGTATGGTGCACCGCCACATGCTGGACTTGCATTCGGTCTTGATAGGTTTGTGTCGATTATGGCTGGTCTTGATTCAATTCGTGACTGCATTGCATTCCCAAAGAACAACTCCGGTCGCGATGTTATGCTCGATGCACCATCAGCTATCGATCAGAAGCAGTTGGATGAATTGTGCCTGAAGGTTGATGTAAGTCAAGAAAACGAATAAAAGGGCTGTAGCTAGTTAGTTTACATGCAACTTTTTGCTGTTGTAATTTGCTATATAATAAGTTTTTATCCTAACTTTGCAGAGTGAAAAGATAACGTTGCACATATGATGCAACTTTTTGGGATAATTAATTTAAAAGAATTATGGCAGAAAAGAAAGCTACAACAAAGGCAGCAGCTCCTAAGAAGGCAGCAGCTCCTAAGAAGGCAGAAACAACGAAAAAGGCTCCAGCAAAGAAGGCACCAGCAAAGAAAGCTGAAGTAGTGATTAATGTTGAGAGCGTTGGCTTCCGTGCAGGCGATGTTTATCAGGCTCTTGCCGCAGCAGATAAGGCTCTTCCTGTTGCAGAGATTGCAAAGGCAGCAAAGATCACAATTGAAGAAGCATATCTCGGTATTGGCTGGCTCTTCAAAGAGGGCAAGGTGGAAGGACGTTCCAATCTTATCGCATTGGCATAAGACATGCCGATTTGGAGAAATATTAAAGAGAGCTGTTTTCAGATAGAAAGCAGTTCTCTTTTTGTTTCTTTTTTGCTCTGACAAATACTATTGTTTTGAGTTTAACGTTATTCATATATGAAGTATCGCTTCGATGAAGATATAATGCAGATTCTTTCAGAAGCCGGCAACGAAGGATTGTCGGTAAGAAAGTTGTCGCGGCATGTCTTCAATCTGCGGCATACTATGTTCGATGAACTAACGTATGATACCGTACATGCATATGTCGCACGATTTCTGTTGCGCTCTTCCAAATCGAAACATTCACCAATTATCCATACTGCAAAGCGTGGTGTCTATCGTATTGACGACAAATGCAGGATAGACGTGCAACTTAAGTTGAATTTCTAAGTACGTTATCGCTTGTTGCGCTATAGTTTATAAAAAAACGCTTTGTTTTTTTTGTATTATCCATCTTTTTCATTATCTTCGCAACGTAAATACCGAGAAAGATGTCAAACACAAATAATCATTTGGTTATAATGGCCGGTGGCATTGGTAGCCGCTTCTGGCCTATGAGTACTGGCGACATGCCTAAGCAGTTCATTGATGTGCTTGGAGTCGGTCGCTCATTGTTGCAGTTGACGGTGGATCGTTTCGGCGATTTGTTTCCAAAAGAAAACATCTGGATTGTAACCAATAAGCGTTATGATGCATTGGTTCATGAGCAACTGCCAGAGATACCTGAGGGTAACATATTGAAGGAACCATGTCGGAGAAATACTGCTCCATGTATAGCTTATGTCAGTTGGCGAATTAAATCGCAATGCCCCAATGCTAATGTAGTGGT
>CACZRN010000038.1 GCA_902783625.1 uncultured Prevotellaceae bacterium | reverse complement strand
GTTACTGCTCTTCATCAGTTCCTTCGCTGCCTTTCCGAGCAGTTTCAGGTCGCCTACGTTGGAGTGGAGATACTTCAGATAGGCATCTGTTGCCCCTGTCGGGTCGTCGTTGAAGCCTACAGCTTTAGCGGCGTTGTGGAGCAAGGAGAAAGATTTGTCTGTGCCACAAGCGGCCAGAGCGTTGTAGATGGCGGCGAGTGTCTTCGTGTCGGCCCCGCTTGCCCACGAAGCGAGAGTATTCTCCACTCCGGTCACAGGCACCATCTGCACAAGCTTTGCCAGTGCTGCCTTGGGAGCAGTGGCCTTTTCAACAAGCTCCTTCACCACGGCTGCATTGCCTATTGTAGCTATTGCTGCTGTAGCAGGCTCGCCGAGCACTTTGTCGCCCAGATACTTCTCGAAGAGCGGAGCATCGGCTGGTGTAGCAATCTTCTGCAGCTGACTCATCAGGAAAGCCTTGTTCACCGGGTCGCTCTGCTTTTCTATCCCTTCGGCCAACGCCTTGCGGATATTGCCCGTAAGAGTGGCATCATTCTTCTCGGATACGTAGCTCACGATGCCGTCGATGGCATATTCGAATTTGGCGTTCTTTGCCTGTACCGACGGAGCGAGATAGCTGATGAGCATCTGCATACCTTCTGTGCCGGTGGCAGCCATTTCGCCAATGACCTGCTGACAGACGTTGAGATCTTTTGCGGGAAGCTGTGCGAGTCCGTCGGCAATGATGGTCGACGTCACACGGTTGCGGCTGTCTTGGGCCGATACCGACAGGCAGAACCCCATCGTCAAGGCCAAGATCAATAGTGAATATCTGATTTTTTTCATTTCATTTATGTTTTTTGTGGAGTGTGGAGGTAGGAGTGTGTGGTGAGATTTGCTATAAGAGCGGCCCAACGTTCTGTCCTCTGTACTTCCATGAACTATGAATTATGAACTATGAACTCTACAAGTGCCACTCTCCGCGCATTGGCTGGTTGATGAGCTGGTTGGCAGTTGGATCGGTGAACAGTTGTGTCTTCGGATTGAAGTGCAGCTCACGGCGTCCGAGGCGCAGTCCTACGGCGCCCATGTTTACGAGCGTGCAAGAATGATGGCCGTTCACTTCGTTGAGGGCAAACTTCTGGCGAGTGCGTATACACTCGAGGAAGTCGGTGCGTTGCGGCTCGGGGTCGGGCAGCTCGGCAAGCTTGTTCATAATATCTGGGATGGTGCACTCGAAGCCGCGATACACTTTTCCCTTCGGTCCTTCGATATACGGCACCTTGCCCGGGCTTTCATATCCCTCGCCTTCGAGCACTATCTGGCAACCGTCTTCGTAGGTGTACGTTATCTTATGCCAGATGCCCACTGCGTCGGGGTGCTGCTGGGGAGCATCGATTTCCACCTTCACGGGGAACTCATCGTCTTTGCCCAGGAGATACTGCACGGGGTCGAGATAGTGCTGTCCCATGTCGGTCAGTCCGCCGCCGTCGTAGTCCCAATATCCGCGGAACGTCTGATGGGTGCGGTGGACATTGTAGGGCTTATAAGGAGCCGGACCGAGCCACATGTCGTAGTCGAGTTCCTTCGGCACGGCTTGCTGCTCGAGATTCTCCTTTCCTACCCAGAAGAACTTCCACGCGAATCCCGTCGTGCCGCTCACGGTCACCTTCAGCGGCCATCCGAGCATGCCCGAGTCGACGAGCTTCTTCAGCGGCTTCACGGTGGTGCCGAGACCATAGAACGTGTCGGTAAAGCGGAACCAGGTGTTCAGTCTGAACACTCTTCCATAGCGTTTCACAGCCTCCATCACGGCTTTGCCCTCGCCGATGGTGCGTGTCATCGGCTTCTCACACCAGATGTCCTTCCCTGCCTTTGCAGCAGCGATCGACATCAGCGCGTGCCAATGGGGAGGCGTGGCGATGTGGACCACGTCTACGTTGGGGTCGTTGATAAGGTCGCGGAAGTCGCGATAAGGTTTCACACTCTCGTGGAGCTGACTCTTGGCTGCATCCACGGCGCTGTTCAGATGATTGGCATCCACGTCGCACACTGCCGTCAGGCGGCATGCCTCGCTGCTCGAGAAGTGCGACGACGAGCGACCGATGCCGCCCACGCCGATGATGCCCTTCGTAAGCTGATCGCTCGGAGCAATGTGATTCACACCGCCGAGGACGTTGCGAGGGACAATGGTGAACAGCCCCGCTGCACCAATCGTCTTCAAAAACGTACGTCTGTTTGTCTTCATGATACGTAATGTGTTTTTTAGATTTAATTATATTGTTTTTTGTATTACTTTGTAGTATTCCAATTTGCAAAGATAATAAAACCCTTTGCTATGAGAGAATTTTTTCACTACTTTTTTCCGCATTTAAACACATTTTTCACTCTTTTAATATAAACGTAGTAAAATACATTTTCCGCCGTCATAATCCGACAGCGGCCAACCGTAAGTGCAAAGGATGTGGGATGATATAAATCGGCTATTGCTCTTTGCCGATACTGAAGCGTGCCACGAGGGGCAGGTGGTCGCTTGTGCCACCAAGATATCGAGGACCGAGAAAGGTGCGGGCAGGCTTTCTGCCACCATATTGCTCATCGTCTGTGAGCAGGTACGGAGCATCGTAGATGAAGCACTCCTCCACCCTACGATACATCGCAGGAGATGCTAAAATATGGTCGAGACTACTCCAATCGCCATGATAGCAATAGGTGCCTCGAGCGCCGTTTCGCCCTTGGGCATTCTCCGACACAGAATGAAGACCGTTATCCGCAAGATAACGCAACGGCTGGTTCTTGACATAATCGTTGAAGTCGCCCGCCACTATGATTTTCGCATCTTCGTCAGAGGCTTTTATCGAATCAACAGCCGCAATAACTCTTTCTGCCACACGCATGCGATAACGCTGAGTGGGTGCCTCGCCTTGTGCGCGGCTCGGAGCATGTAGTACGAAGATGTGAAGTGTGTCGCCAGTGATGATGCGGCCAACGGCATAGAGGATGTCACGTGTAGGACGCAAACCACGGGGAGGATCTATGCGGAAAGAACTGCTCGAAATAAGCGAAAAAGAAAAAGGAGAGTATAAAAGGGCAACGTCAACACCTCTTTCGTCTGACGAATCGGTCATGACATATTCATACCGCGCCGAGCGCAGAAGTGAGCGTCGGGTAAGGTCGGTGAGAACAGTGTCGTTTTCAACCTCGACAAGTGCCACCAAATCGGGCAGCATCCACCCGTTATCGTTTTCGCCACAACCGATAATCTCACGCCCGATAGCATCGAGCTTCTTCCAATAACGCGAGCGGCTCCAATGATAGGCTCCGTCGGGAAGAAATTCATAGTCGTTCTTTAGTGAGTCGTGGCGTGTATCGAAGAGATTCTCGCAATTCAATTCCACCAGCGTGAGCAAGTTTTTCTGCTGGTGTGTGCGCTTGCCTTCAGCGCTGACAGAGGCTGAGAGCATCGCCGCAACAACAAGCACAACCGCACGACATGCGAAGAAGAAACGGATTAACATATTACAGATAAAAGATAACAGTTTTAGCTGATAAACATGAAAATTTGTTCGTTTGCTAATCTTTCACGTTCTTTCGTATCTTCTCGAGGTATTGATGCATACCTTCTGCGTCGCGGTTATCTATTATCTCGAGCAGTTGCTTTAGCTCATCTCGTATCTGTGCCACCTGATCGTGGGTATAAGGGTTGAACAATATCTCCTGAAGAAGGTAGTCATCCTCGCCAAGCACTCCCTTGGCAATAGCGAGATGTCGCTTAAAGGTGGTGCCGGGGGCATCCTGATGCTTCATCACAGCAGCAAAGACAAAGGTCGACACAAATGGTATCGACAGCGAGTAAGCCACAGTGCGGTCGTGCTCAAGGAAGGTGTATTCATAGATGTTAAGCCCCAGGCGCTGATAGAGATCACGGAAGAAGATGCGTCCCATGTAGTCGCCTTCGCTTATGATGATGGCATTCTCTTGGCTTAGCTGATTGAGATTGGCAAAGGTAGGGCCGAACATAGGGTGGGTTGACACATACCGGCGACCAGTCTTCTCGTAGTATTCATGCAGCCCTGTCTTCACCGAGCTGATGTCGCTAAGAATGCAATCGGCAGGCAGATGTGGTATTACCTCGTCGAACGCCTGCATAGTATATTTCACCGTCACGGCATTGATGACCAGTTCAGGGCGGAAGTCATCAATCTCATCGAGCGAGGTAAACCGCAAGGTATTATATGTAAACCTCAGCCGGCGAGGGTCTTTCTCATAGACGGCTGTCTCATGGTCGAAACTAAGCAGGTCGAGGAAGAAACTTCCCATTTTGCCTGCACCTAAAATCAATATTCTCATAAGCTGAGAGTTGAAACTGTTAATTCCTGTTTACTATTTCCATCTGCTGACGCACACTTTCCTCATGCACGCTCTCGAACACTTTAGCCACAAACTCCGGGCCCATTCCCATGAGCACACCCTGTGCACCGCGCTTCTCGAGAATTTCATTGTAGCGTACAGCCTGCAGGATGGTCATATTGTGCTCTTTTTTGTATTCGCCTATTTCGCGACAGATACGCATCCGTCGGGCGAGAAGCTCCATCAGCTGATTGTCCACTTCGTCTATCTGACGGCGCAGCTGGGTAATGCCTTCTGTCGTCACTCGCTCATCACGGATGACAAGCAGCGAAAGAATATAGTCGAGCACATCGGGAGTGACCTGTTGTGAAGCATCGCTCCATGCCTCGTCGGGCGAGCAATGACTCTCCACTATCAACCCGTCGAAGCCGAGATCCATTGCCTGCTGACACAGTGGGGCAATCAACTCGCGGCGACCACTGATATGACTCGGGTCGCATATCATCGGCAGGCCAGGCAGACGGCGGTGCAACTCAATAGGTATCTGCCACATCGGCATGTTGCGGTAAATCTTCTCGCCGAAGCTTGAGAAACCTCTGTGAATGGCTGCAAGGCGGGTTACGCCAGCCTTATTAAGACGCTCCAATGCTCCTATCCACAACTCAATGTCGGGGTTGACAGGATTCTTCACCAGCACAGGCACATCGGTTCCATGTAGCGAGTCGGCTAAGGCTTGCATCGCAAAGGGGTTGGCTGTGGTACGTGCACCTATCCACAGGATGTCGATGCCGTACTTCATGGCAAGCTCAACATGCTCGGGCGTCGCCACCTCGGTAGCCACCATCATACCAGTCTTGTCCTTCACATTCTTAAGCCAACCGAGTGCCGGTTCGCCGTGCCCTTCGAAACAGCCTGGTTTGGTGCGGGGCTTCCAAGCACCGGCTCGGAACATATGGCACCCTTTCGAGGCCAGTTGCAAGGCTGTGGTCATCACTTGTTCTTCAGTTTCTGCACTACATGGGCCGGCAATGATAAATGGGCGTTCACTGTCGCTCGGCAGATTTAGCGGGTTGAGATGTATTTCCATATATTTTAGTATTATTTATTGCTTTAACATTGTGTTTATCCTTCGGAGAGCTTCCTGCATCTTTGCCTCAGTAGCACAAAGCGAAATGCGCACATAACGCTCGCCGTTGCTACCGAAGATGAATCCAGGCGTAATGAACACCCGTGCCTCGTGGAGCACACGCTCAGTGAGATCTTCGCAATTAACATATTGAGAAGGAATCTTCCCCCAGAGGAATAGTCCCTGCTGCGAGGCATCAAACGTGCAACCGAGCGCGGTCATTATCTGTTCAGCCACATTGCGACGACGGCGATAGAGGGTGATGTTAGCCTCCTTGTGCCACTCCTCGCTATTCGTGGTAAGTGCCTCTGCCGCAGCAAGTTGAATACCACGGAAGGTACCGCTGTCGATATTGCTCTTCACCTTCAGTATCCACGAGATAAATTCTTTGTTGCTGATGCACATTCCCACACGCCACCCGGGCATATTATGACTTTTTGAGAGCGAGTTGAACTCGATGCAACAGTCTTTGGCTCCATCCACCTGAAGGAGCGACAGAGGCTTATCGTTGAGGATGAAACTATATGGGTTGTCGTTTACAACCACAATACTATGACGCCTTGCGAAATCAACCAACCGCTCGTATGTCTCACGCTTTGCTCTACCGCCTGTGGGCATATTCGGGTAGTTTGTCCACATAAGCTTTACTCGCGAGAGGTCCATTTGCTCCAACTCGTCGAAGTCTGGCTGCCACTCGTTGTCTTCGCTGAGATTATAGTTTACTACCTTAGTACCTAACAGTCGGCTTAACGAAGTATATGTCGGGTATCCGGGATTTGGAACCAGCACTTCATCACCAGGGTTGCAGAACGCCAACGTCACATGCAGTATTCCCTCTTTCGAGCCAATCAGCGGCAGCACCTCTGTAGCAGGATTCAGCTCCACGCCGTACCATCTTTTATAAAAGGCGGCCATCGCCCCCCGCAGTTCGGGAGTTCCCATCGTGGGCTGATAGCCATGAGCCGACGGCTGGCGAGCCACCTCGCAAAGTCTTTCTACTGTCTGCTCTGATGGAGGCATATCGGGTGAGCCGATGGCAAGACTGATAATGTCCTTCCCTTCTGCGTTCATCTGCGCCACCTCCTTCAGTTTACGACTGAAGTAGTATTCCTGCACCAAACTAAGGCGCTCTGCCGGTTGTATCGTTTTACTCATAACACAAATCCGTTAATCCGTTATTCTGTTAATCCGTTAATCTGTTAATCCGTCACCCCATTACCTCCCTTTATACTCGCCTATTATTCGAAGTTCGCGTGTCAGCGGCGATATTGCGTCAATCGACTGGCGATAGCGAGTCAGGTTGCTATACGTGACATCCACGTAGAACAT
>CACZRN010000037.1 GCA_902783625.1 uncultured Prevotellaceae bacterium | reverse complement strand
GGCGTGTTGTCGATGCCATGGCGGTCGGCCGTGGCAGAGCGGGTGAATTCGGAGAGACTGAAGTGTTCGGTCAGTCGGATGTCTGTGGTTTTCATTTTTCTTGAAGATTCTTTAAAGCGTTAAACATACTTTTTTTAATTGTTTGTTATCCTTTCCGTCGGCTCGGGTATGTGCCGTTGCGGATGTTTTGAACGTGTTGCTGTCTGTGGCTTGTAGCTTTTTGTTTTCCTTGTCGGGTATCAGATAGATTTTGCCACATGTTCGGCTGCACCACCCCTGGCCCCTCCTCGGTAAGGAGGGGAAGTTCGGCTGCAAAGATATCCTGGCATATTGAAATAACACTTCAATTTGCGGATTTCTTTGTTAAATAATCATAATAGAAGCTTCGCATGGCGAAGCTTCTGTGAAGTGTGGGCCCCCTAACCCCCGGAGGGGAGTGTAGAGTTTAAAGTGTAGAGTGTAGAGTGTAGAGTGTAGAGTGTAGAGTGTAGAGTGTAGAGTGTAGAGTGTAGAGTAGTTCCTTCGTCGTCGTTCTTTCGTTGAGCCCCACAGGGGCATTGTTATCGTTATCGTTATTGTTTAATGTTTTTTCTCTTTCTCTGTGCGTAGTCCGAACAGTCCTCCGCATGTGTTGCCCGGGAGGGCTTGCAGACGGATGCTTACGGTGTGTTTACCTTTTGTGAGGCGAGGTGGAAGGGTGTAGGCCACTTCGTAGTACTGTCCGGGGTGGCAGTTGTCGACATGCTCGGTGGCAATGATCTCGCCTTCGCAGATGATGTTGAATCGTCTGTCGCCGCCGTCGCTGCCCCAGTATTTTGCTACGATTCTGTTGTGCTTGCGTGGGTGGCACTTCAAGGCGTAGCCAATCCATCCACCGTCGGTAGCGTCGCGCCAACCCAGATCGGGTCCGGTGCGCATGTTTTCTCCTTCAAGTTTATGTGATTCTTCCGATGTCTCGTCGCAGATGGTCACCTTGTCGATGGTGTGCCAGCCTGGCTTTTTCAGTTGTTTTTCGTCGGGCAGCCACACGCTCATCTCTCCCTTGCCACGATAGGCTCTGGCGAAGTAGGGTATGAGTGTTGTCTTGCGATGTCTGAGAGTGGGTATGCCGTTGAGTGGGCTGTTGCTCTGGTCCTGCAGTCTTTCCACTTTCAGATGGGTCTTCTCGGATAGTGTAGCGGCCGATATCGAGCCGCCATTGTCGGCGAACTCTGCACAATAGACAATAGGTCCCCGCTCTGCTGCCAGCAGTCCGTTGTCGTCGGCTACGGCGCAGTGTGCTTTCACCAGCCGTGGTTTCATTGGCAGTGATAGTGCTACTACGTCGCCGTCCTGCCATTGTCGCGTGAGTACTGCGTAGCCTCGCTCGGTGGTGTAGGCGACGGCCTTGCCGTTGACGGTTATCGTGACGGGTGGCACGGTGGTGTCGACGTAGGTGTAGAGGTCGGAGTCTACGGGTCTGCCCTGCGCCCATCCGGGCAAGCGCAGCCTGAGGTTGAATCGTCCGGCATCGTTGCCTCTGACGGTGATCGTTACGTTGCCCTCCCAGGGGTAGAGGGTGCGTTGCTCCAGTCTGACGCTCTTTCCGCCCAGTGCGACCTCTGCCGTGGAGCCTATGTAGAGGTTTACGTAGATGTCGCCCACGTTGCTGGTGGCGTAGACATATCCCGGCACCGACGGAATGAGCCGGCACAGGTTTGTGGGGCAGCACGATGTGCCGAACCATTGGCTGCGTTCCTGTCCTCGACTGCTGGTCTGCAGGCGGTTGGGGTAGTAGAAACGGTCGCCGCTGAAGGAATATCCGTCGAGCACAGTATTGTAGAGTGATCGTTCGAGGATGTCGATATACCTGGCGTCGCCTGTGAGTCGGAACATGCGCAGCTGGAACATGCAGTTTGCCACGCTTGCGCATGTCTCGCAGTAGGCTGTGGCGTTAGGCAGTTCGTAGTCGCTTCCGAAGGCCTCGTTCTGGTCGCGGGCGCCAAGTCCGCCGGTGATGTAGAGCTTCTTCGAGACGATGTTCTCCCATATGCCGTCGATGGCTTTGCGATAGGCTTCGTCGCCGGAATATCTCACCCAGTCGGCCATGCCCGAGTAGAAATACAGAGCCCTGACGGCATGTCCCACGGCTTCGCGTTGTTCGATGGCAGGCAGGTGGTCTTGCCAGTATTTGCCGTTGACGCGATAGTCGTCGGACGACGGGTCGAACTTCCTCAGTCCGCGACAGTCGAGGAAGAACTTGCACTCTTCGAGATATCGCCGGTTGGAGGTCAGCTCGTAGAGTCTTACGAGCGCCATCTCCACTACGGCGTGGCCTGGGGCCATGCGTATTCCCTTGTCGTTGAACGTGTCGCAGAGGTTGTCGGCAGCGCGGATGGCACATTTCAGCAGCTTGTCCTTGCCCGTTGCCTGATAGTAGGCGATGGCACATTCGACGAGCTCGCCGACGTTGAACGTCTCGTGACTCAGGTTCCAGTCGTTCAGCCACTTCTCGCCGCCGTACCATTCGTGGAGAGGATTGGCAATGGTCCAGTTTGTCTGCAGGTATCCGTCGGGCTCCTGGGCAGCACAGATTTTGTCGATCACGCTGTCGCAATATCTCTCCAGTTCAGCGTCGGGGCTTACGGTGAGCACGTATGATGCCCCTTCGAGCACCTTGTAGACCTCGGCGTCGTCGTAGGGCTGGCCGCTCTGGAAACGTAGCTCGCCCTTCCTGGCCTTACCCGAGAGAATCATCCCGGCATATTCGAAGTTGCGTATCTGTCCGGCCTCTTCCACCTTGCGGAAGGCATACGGGATGGTATGCCGCTGCATCGTGTCGAGACGCTGGCGCCAGAAGCCGTCGGCGATGTGGACGTCGGTGAATGGCACGGGCTTGATGTCGGTCTGCGAATAGAGGCAGACGGGGAACAGTAGTGACAGGAAGAAAAGCTTCGGTCGGTTCATAGTCGTGAGATTTTAGTGTTCATCCGGGGCAAAGATAGTCTTTTTTTCTGAAAGCAGAGAGCCTTTCAGCGTTTTTCGTATGTTTGCCTTGTGAAATCCTCGATAATGACATGAAAAGAGTACAAAGGCCATGTACTGTGAGTACAAAGCCTTTGTACTGTGAGTACAAGGCCCATGTACTGCGCGTACAAGGCCCATGTACTTCGGCCGGCAAGTTCTCCTGAGGGTGGAGAAGGAGCCGTTATCTCTTGACTATCTTCTTTCCTCCTACGATGTAGACGCCTTTCGGGAGAGTTGAGAGATTTGAGTTTTCAGTTTTAAGTCTTCTGCCCTGCAGGTCGTATACGGCATTCTCTTCATTCTTCGATGCTGATACTTCGGTTAGACGTATGCCGTCGGTCTCGCCTCCGATGATTTTTATGCTCACCTGTTCGGCTGCTGTTGCCGGGGCGTTGATATAGTCGAAGTAAGCATGGAATGCCTCCACCGTCGGGTTGGCGCCGGCTGTGAAGTGGCTGCCGTCGGTGTTCAAGGCGAGAATCTCTTCGAGGGTGCTCTTGGCATAGGTGCCTGCGAAGAACATGTTCTGCCCGCTTGTGTAGGCAATGGCACCCGGTTTGATGGTCGAGTTGGTTGCCGACCACTCGATTTCCTTTCCTCTAAGGTCCCATTTTGCGCCCCACTTGTTGTCGGGCACGGCAACGATATATGGCACGTTGGCCAGCATCTCCGGTGCATTGCGGAAGTAGACATCGGTTCCGTCCTCCTCAGCAAAGTCGCAGAGCCAGAACTGCTTTCCGCTGTCGTCGGCCGAGCGGAACCAGTCGATGGTCTCGCCGTCGGTCTTGTTGGCTACGGTAGCGGGTGCAAAAGGAAGCACGATGGTGCTCCATCCGGTGCTGACGCTGTTGTTGTGACCCTCGGTGAACGTGCGGGTATAGCTGATGTTCTGGGCTGTGAACGTCTGCGGAGTGAAGAAGTCGTATCCGTCCTCGAGAGCAATGTTCCCGGCCTGATTGCCGCTGATGATGTTCTTCCCTTCGAGTCCTGCCGGAGCCTCCTGGCCTGTGCCGAGGAAGTAGAGCGTGTTAGGATTGCTGTTGGCTCCGACGATGGCGATACTGAGCCCCTCCAGACTCACTGCTGCCGCATCGTCGGGGATTGCGAAGCCGTCAGCCGGCTTGTATCCCTGCCGCGTGCCGTCGCCCGTCCACGTGATGATACCGCGCTCAATGGCGTAGTACTTCGATTCGCCGGGCGTCACGATGTTGTCGACATGGCTGGCCTCTTCGCTGTCGGGGACGTTGTTGCGGGCATAGATGTTCATCGAGTAGACAGAGCCGTAGGCCAGGTTGTCGAAGTCGAAGTAGAGAGTCTTCTCTTCGCCTGCAGCTAGCGAGAGCTGCTGCTGCTTGTAGGTGACCATCGATCCAGTGTACTTATCCTTCTCTGCATCCCACTGACAGATGAACAGCGGAGCCAACACATATTTATTATATTCTCCCGTGGAGTTGTTTTTTATCGTGGCCTTGAACTGCGCGCGGCTGTCGTAGATAGTTCCGTGGGTGTTCGCAACTGTCGCAGCATCGGCGTCCACCGCTTCGATATCGACCGAGAAGTTGAGCTCGGTCTCTTGACTCTTGTCAATATAAACACTGCCATATGTTCCGGGAATAACGTCATATCCACCATATCCATCATTAATCATGACATAGACTTTCTTTGTTCCTTCGCTTGTTGGAGTTAGGTTGAAAGTTATGGTGTTTGAACTCTTTGCACTTATTTCAGCTTGAACGGTAGTTGTATATTGAGAATAATCATCGAGTTGTTGCCCACCAAAGTCAAGGTATAAATTCCCAAAGAAATTCTCACTACTATTATTTTTAATCGTCACATTTACTTGTTCCTTCGTTCCTACCTTTTCACCTCCAGTAAAGTTGAAAGCTGTCGCTTGTAAGTTGATGACAGGATAATATGTCGGTACAGAAGTTGTTTGATTATTTAATGTGACTTCAACATAGTATCGGTCAGTCTTTTCCATTTTTTTCCATTCATCTGTACCTGTGGTTCTAAACACAGGAATAATTCTGAAAATGCCAGTCTTTCCTGCTCCGAATGTGATTCGAGGATCTGTCCCATATGATGAAGGTTTAAGCCCCTGACCATAATCTTTGGTGTCTCCTAAAGCCGATGTCGTTACATTGCCAGCGTTGTATGGAGAATTCCCCATTATTTCTATTGACTCGTCTTCTGGATTAAAAAGAGCTAAGGCAACTTCATATTTCTTGCCTGTTCCGGAATGATCAGCAAAGCTAACTTTTATTCTTCGTGAGTCCTCTATTTTGAATGGATAGTTAATGTTGTTTCGGTCTTTAAACTCGTAGGATGTTCCACTTATAGCGGTTACTGTTAACATGTCTTCGGCAATTTCTTCACCGCCCTCTTCGCCCGACTCGTCGGCTGTGCCTGGGATGATGTTGTAGATGATGTTCTGCTTCATGTTGTATCCCTCGCTCGACGAGGAGCCTCCGATGCCGCTGGCACGAGGATTGAGAATCGACAGCTGGAAGTAGCCGTTGCCCATTCCTCCCCATCCCCAGTTGATGTGGAAGTAGTCGCCATATTCAAATCCGTCGCAGATGAACGAGTGTCCTCCGCCGCTGCCGGCCGTGCCATTGTATATCATCGGGCGGCCTGCCTTTAGTTCCTCATAGACGAGGTTGTCCCAGTCGGCCTGCGTGTAGTCGTTGCGGAAGGCAATCTTCGAGCCGTAGCCGAAGAGGGCGAAAGCCTTGGGGATATCGTCGGTGTAGGCACCCGATGAGCTTACGCCATACTGTGTCTTCAGGGCGCAACCCACGTAGAACATCAGATGTGCCACGGCCGATGTGTACACCTCGTCCTCAGCCCCCGTGTAGGTCTCGCGCATATGTGCCCAGTCGAATGTAGTCGTTGGCAGTTCGTCCATCTCCACGGTGGAGTAGTTGTAGTTGCCGTCGCTGTAGGTGAACGTGTAGGCAGGAATTACGTTTGTCGTCTGCTCCGGGTATTTGTGGAAGTACATCAGCTGCGACATCGACGTTGCCACGCATCCGGTGTAGGCCAGTTCGTATCCGTCGGCCTCGTTGTCGGAGTTCATAAACTGTGGGCACTCGTTCCAGTAGGGCGTTGCCTGGTCCCACTTTGTTGTGATGAGCGGCGCTATCGAGTTGCGTGTCGTCACCTTCGCCTTGCGTGGTGCGCTCATCACGGCCTCGGCTTGAGCGTCGCTCATCGTGGCGAGCTCGCCCATCTGACGGTCGTAGCCGTCGAGCCAAGCCTTCATGTTGGCAGGCATGCGGCTCGGATTAATGCTTCCCGTGTCGCTGTAGCCGAGGATGGGGTTGGTGCGGTCGTCGCCACTGATGACGACGAAGCCACCGTCCTGGCCTATATTAAATATGTAGTAGCTCGGCTGGCCCTGAGCAGTCGGCTGTCCCTGTGCTACCAGCGACATGCTGCTCTCGGCTGTCGATGTGTTCTTCTGCTGAACGAAGCCCACGGCCTCTCTCAGTGCTTTCTTCTTTGTGACGGGGGCGGCAAGCATACTAGCACTGATGGCGATGCTCATGCCGATGAGGAGTATAAGCTTTCTCATATTTCTCTAATTGTTTTATTAGTGTTAGTTACTTGTCGTTTTCTCACTCTTCCCAGAAATTCTCTTCATCCAGGTTGTCTTTAGCCCCGACGTCGGGGAACTCGTCGCCGCCAGCAGGCGAAGGTCCGTCGGACGATGTCTGCATGAGCTCGGCAATCATGAGAAACGTTGTTTCTGTCTGTGGCCGTAGATACTTTTTTTCCATTCTTTTCGCTATTTTTGTTTTGTTACTGTTATCGCTACTCACGTGGCGTCAAGTCGAGATTAGTTTTGCAGAAAGGTATCGTTTTCTAAATTCGCGTGTAAAATTATTAAAAAGAATATCTTTTTCAATATTTTTCGACGAAAAAGCAGTCTCTTTATACTATTTTTAACAAAATGAAAGTTTTTTGAAGGCAGTGCGAGCGTTTTGATAAGTAGCCAAATATAATAGAGATTGAAGTTTCGCAAGCTTAACACCTTCAACTTGCGAAAGTTGAGAAAGATTATTTTATCACGTTGATGGTTTTCGAAAGTGACTTGAGGTGGAACTTGTAATAGTTCCCCGAATGTTCCATTAGCGGCAGCACGGCCTTGCTGACTTGCTTGAGTTCAAGCAGATGGTCGGGAATCCAGAATGTCTTGACGCTGCACGAGTCGCTCCAGCGGTTCATGGCTATCTCACACTTACGGAGCTTGCCTTTCCTGACCTCGACGCTGAGGAGCATGTTGCCATAGCAGGGCAGAGTGAAGGAATAGTCCTTCCATTCGGTGGGAGTGGCATGGCAGACGAAGACGTCGTCGCCGCGGTTGAGCAGCATCGTCTGGTCCAGTGCATGGACGTAGTTTCCGGCGGCGGTGGTGAACCAGGGCACCCTCACGACATCCTTCTCGTTGATTTCGAAGTGCTCGGAGAAGTAGCCTATCTGTGCCGCTGCCTCGTGCAGGAGGCTGAGCGACTTGTCGCGGTCGCCGTAGTTGGCCAGCACTGAGGCCATCCACGAGGCGTACCATGGACAGAGTCCGCTGCCAAGGGCGTACATGTTTCCAGCCTTATAGCGCTCATCGTAGAAATGCATCACGGCGGCTCGTTCCAAGGGGTCGTCGGTGGAGAGCACGGGATAGGGGTACATGCCGGTGGTCACTGCAATACTGTTCTCGCTGCATCCGGCGTAGGGCACATATTTTTGGCCGTCGTTGGGGAGGGTCTTGCGCAGGCCCTCGGCTGCTGTCTGGAATCGGGCGAAGATTTCGTCCTTCTCGCCAAGGATAGCTGCGGCTTTCAGAGTGGACTCCATCGTGTAGATGGCTCCGCAGGAGGAGAAGAAGGGGTTCTCCACGGCAGCGCCCAAGCGCTCCAGGTCGGTGGTCTTGCCGAGGGTCACTGAGCCGTCGGGGTGCCAATAGCACATCTGTAGCAGGAAGAAACGGGCACACTCCTTCATCATGGGGAAGGCCACGTCTTTCAGGTAGGCCCGGTCGTTGGTGTAGAGATAGTGCGTCCAGGCCGCCGTGGCAATGTGCGACATGTGGAAGACGTGGTCGAACCAGTGGCGGTAGGGATAGGGGGTGGCCTCGAAGCCGTCTTCGATGGTTTCCCACGGATATCTGGCACCCGTTCCGTTGGTCCGTTCGCAGGCCCACTGGAGGTACTTACGGCGGAACTCGGGCGCCCGCCGTGCGATGTCCAGATGGTTGCTGCTGGCCAGTCCCATGTAGCAGTAGGTTTCGTCGAAAGCAAAGAAATGTCCTGACCACGGGCCTATGCCCACGGGGAAAGACCACTTGGTGGCGTTAGACTTCAGCTGATAGAGGCCGCCGACGTAGGCTCGTTCCAGACGTTCGTCGGGGATATTGAGCTGCAGACGGCTCCAATAGTCGTCCCAGGCCGTGCGGTGACTGGCACGCAGACCTTCGTAGCCCTCGACAGCCGTCAGCTGTTTGTATTGGGCAATCTGCACCGCCGCGTCGTCGGTCTCCAGATTGTCTGAGAAGAGCAGGAAGAAGCAGACGCTTTCGGGATGGTTCGGCTGCGGCTCCACCTCGATTGCGAGCGAGAGATGTCTGAGGTGGCCGTCGACCTGGGCGGGGCGGTCGGAGCAGAAGGTGAGAATGCCGGCATAGTCGCGGTGGCCGATGGCGGTGTAGGCGATGTCTACGGATTGCGTCCCGGCCGTCGGGAGAGGTGCGAATGTCATGCGGTGAGGCGTGACGAAACTGTCCTTCTGGGCGGAGAGGTCGTAGTAGAGCTTGTAGGCCACGGGGCCTGACAGGCGCTGGGTTGTGTTGAACGTCTTACGGATGGCCACGATGTTCCGCTCGGCATGGACGAAGATTTCCGTCCTTACGGTCAGCCCTCCGCCAAACGCGTTCTCGCACCTGAGCTCAGCATGCCGCGTATCGAGCGTCTGCGACCATTTTTCGGGGACGCCGCAGTCCCGCCCGCCGCAGGCAATCTCCTCTTTGAGATGGCCGAATGAGAAAAGGGCGTCGCGCGGTGGTCCCACACGGCGACCCTGCCACAGGATTCCGTTGTCGGCGGTGTAAGTGGGCACCACCATCTGGGTCCCCCTCGTGTCGAAGCGAATGCTCAGGTTGCCGTTGCTCAGGAGGGGCATCACGTAGCGGGGCGGCATGTTGGAGGCCGTCCCCTCGATGACGTTGATGAAAGATTCGTTGCGGATGGCCAGTGCCACTGCCGTGCAGAGACAAAGGCAAAGGAGTGTGCTGACGACGCGTTTCATATCGGTGAGGGATGTGGTTCTGAATTATCGGATTGTAAGTGAATGAGTCTTATGTTTTCTAACATTACGTGCAAAATTATTAAAAAGATTTTTTTTCCAATATTTTTCAGCGTAAAAGCAATCTCTTTATACTATTTTTAACAAAATGGAAGATTTTTGATGGCAGTGCGAGCGTTTTGATAAGTAGTCAGACTTTATTGGTAATTTTGCGCAGTGGAAGTTTTTTCTTATATTTGCACCCAAATACACGAAAGACAACTGTTTTCGATGAATATAATAGAGATTGATCGCGTCGATTTTCCTGGCGTCGATATGTTTACGCGCCTTACCGAGGCTCAGCTTCTCAACCGTCTCCATCCCGGGCAAGGAGTGTTCATCGCCGAGAGTCCGAAGGTAATCCGTGTGGCGCTCGATGCTGGTTATGAGGCTGTGGCGTTGCTTTGCGAGCGGCGTCATATCGACGGCGATGCCAGCGATATAGTGGACCGCATCGGCGATGTGCCTATCTATACCGGCGACCGCGAGGTCCTCAGTGCCATCACCGGCTATACGCTCACCCGCGGCGTCCTCTGCGCCATGCGGAGAAAAGAGACGCGGACAGTGGCCGATGTATGTGTGGGAGCACGGCGCGTGGTGGTAATAAAAGGTGTAGTAGACACAACCAACATCGGAGCGATATTTCGTTCAGCCGCCGCTCTTGGTATTGACGGCGTGCTGTTGACACGCGACAGCTGCGACCCGCTCAACCGCCGCGCCGTCAGAGTGTCGATGGGGAGCGTGTTCCTCGTCCCGTGGACATGGCTCGACGACGATATCTCCAGCCTGCGGTCATTCGGCTTCCGTACCGTGGCAATGGCATTGACAGAGAAATCCGTCCCACTCGATGATCCGCGCCTGGCAGCTGAGCCACGGCTCGCAATAGTGATGGGAACCGAGGGCGACGGACTCCCCAGTGAGGCCATTGACGATGCCGACTACGTAGTGCGTATTCCAATGAAGCACGGCGTTGACTCCCTCAACGTCGCCGCAGCCGCAGCAGTAGCCTTCTGGCAACTGAGAGCAACAGACGAATGATGGAGGAAGAACGAAGAACGATAACGAAAACGCTAACGAAGTCCCCCCCCTCCGGGGGACCGTAGGGGGTTCAACTCTACACTATACACTTTACACCAAAAATGAATATCCTTTTCGTATGTCATGGTAACATCTGCCGTAGCCAGATGGCGGAGTTTGTTTTGAAAGATATGGTGGAAAAGGCAGGCGTTGGCGAGAGATTCTTCATTGAGTCGGCTGCCACGTCGACCGAGGAGATCGGCAACGGCGTCTATCCTCCGGCTCGCAGAATACTTGCTGAGCATGGTATATCGTGCAGTGGAAAGACTGCCAGGCAGATGACGCGCTCCGACTACGACCGTTTCGATATGTTGATAGGCATGGACGAGTGGAACTTTCGCAATATGGTTCGCATCTGTGGCGGCGATGCCGAGGGCAAGATACGGTTGCTGATGGACTTCACCTCTCGCCCCGGCAACGTGGCCGATCCGTGGTACACTCGCAATTTCGAAGCAACATGGCGTGACGTGGTTGAAGGATGCAAAGGCATTCTCAATGCATTGGGAATAGGATAACCGCCATAGCAAACATAATTAAAATAAAGTCTGTAGGAATACAACGCCTCCTGCAGACTTTATTTATTGTAGTTGAAGAATACCCTCACATTATTTATTATTCTCGGGAATCATCCATTTCGGGTTTTCCTTGAATCGCTGCCAGTCGGCTTCGAGTTTTGACTGGAGCGACGTGATGTCGGTAATGCCATCGCCAACGTTATCGCTGTTACGACGCAGACGATAAATGAACTCAAGCAGATTCCAGCAGATGTTGTACTGTCCAGCGGCAAAGAGAGCTTCGGGCTTCCCTGCTTTTCTGTCGTCTTCGCTCCACCACAGTGTTGTACCCATGCTTGCTGCCACATCGGAACATTGATTAACGGCACTGCCAGGCGACATGATTTGTTTCTCGTCGGCAGTGAGGTGATTGTCCCAGTCCTTGTCGGTGCAGAGCTCGTAGAGGGCATTCATTATGCGGCGGTTCTGCCATTGCTCGTCTTCGTAAACTGTGACGTAGTTGAGAGAGCGGATATGTCGCATGAACACCTTGTTGGTGAGAGTGAGCATTGATTTCGCTCTCGAGAGAATCATGTCGGCATATTTCGACAGAGGTATGTGTAACAGTTGTTTCCAATTGAAACTGAACGGAATCTTCTTCGAATAACTCTTCAACAATAGTCGAGATGCCACTGCTGTCGTTATACGGAGAGCAAGGAACACAAGTGTCACTCCCAGACATAACCCGAACCAGAATCCGCGCGGCACCCATGCAAGGAACTGCGCCATGGCGATGATAGCAAGATTGAGGCCCATGTTCACATGGTGCATGGTAAGGAAACTTGTAGAGTGGTTCTCTTCAAAAGTGAAGGGTTTTTCTTGTCCACAGCCGGCATCGGAGATGATGAATAAGTCGATGTCGGTTCGTTTACGTAGCAGACAGATGGGCTCGATGCCTTGATTGTCGACCACGCCACCGTCCATCAATGCCAGTGGTGCAACGGACTCGACGTATTGCCGGTTGTCGGCATTGTTGCTTAGCTTGAAGTCGCGAGGGAAGAAGAGCGGCTCGAATCCCCCAGGGAAACACGATGATGCTGCGAACACCTCGGAGAGGTGTATCTGCGCTGCTATGGCTTGCGGAATCTTGTAGAAGACGTTACCTATCACTCCCTGCGACGTGCCCCCCTTCTCTGTTATCAGTCGTTTACCCACTTGGAAACGGAACTCAGTGGCGTTGTTGAACTCCGTGGCATTGGCAGAGAAGTGGTCGATGCTGATGTTGTCGATAGCCTCCATCAGGTCGCCCAATGTTGCGCCTTCGAATATTTCCTCGTCGTATATTCTCACCATCTCTCTGATGAGTGAGTGGTTGTTGTTCTTGCTATTGAAGAACTCGAGCGAGGCACGGTCGATGATGCGCCCTGTGAGCAGTTTTTCGTAGAGTGAAGAGATAATCTTCTCATTGCTCCAGCCCCGACATTTCCCCAGTATAAACCACAGTCCTGTCAGCGACCCGCCCGATATGGTGGATACGGCCATAACATGATCGAGCAGGGGAGTGCCGTCGGCTGCGGTGAGGTGATTGAGGTATGAGAGGGTTCCAAGATGAAATGTAGCGGCTCTGTATCCGCCACCAGAAAGGCTAAGTGCTATTTTTGCCATATGGAAGATATAAATGTTAATATGGTTAGTCGAATTTTCTTAATCTAACTTCGATGCCGTCGCCGCTGAGCGTCTGGGGCAGAGAGTTGACGAAGTCCTGATTGTAGTGATAAGGGAATAGTATGCGTGGCTTTATCCTGCGGGCAGCGCTTACTATCTGCTCAGTTGTCATGGTGTAAGGCTGATTGCATGGCAGGAAAGCGATGTCGATATCGCTGAGGTTATCCATTTCGGGAATGTCCTCGGTGTCGCCTGCAATGTAAATACGCAGTCCGTCGAGGTTCAGCACATAACCGTTGTCGCGACCTTTAGGGTGAAATTGAGTATGCCCCTCGGTGATGTTGTAAGCTGGCACAGCATCAACGGCAATACTGTCGATTATTGTCTTGTCGCCGTTGCCCATAGCCGTGCCAAAGCCAAGCATGTTGATGCAGCGACTGTTGCTTATCAGCTTTGTATTGTCGCTCTTCAGCGTGGCGATGGCATCACGGTCGAAGTGATCGCCATGCTCATGGGTTATGAAGATGTAGTCGGCTTTAGGTAGATTGCCATAGTCGACAGTGCGGTCTCGGAGTCGGCTCACGGGATCTATCTCCAACTCCTTGCCGTCGAAGACAATTCTCAGACTTGCGTGCATCAGTGCATCTATGCGCACCATTTTGCCGCTTTTGGTGAAGAAAATGTCGGTTTCGGTTGTAGTTGTGGG
>CACZRN010000036.1 GCA_902783625.1 uncultured Prevotellaceae bacterium | reverse complement strand
GTCTTCAATGCTTTTATCCGTGCGGAGTCCGTCTTCGGCAATCGGCGGTATGGCATAGGCTAATATTGGGTGAAAAGGTTAGACGTCGGGTGTTATGAATCGGATTAATAGTTACGCATCAGCATCTGAGCCGCCATGCGTCGCAACTCAGTCTTTCGTTCGTCGGGCAGATTAACCTCAGCAATGAGCATCTCGGCCTCGTCGAAATATTTCTTTATGCGGTCTTGTGCCATCACATCCACCCCAATCTCTTTGTATATCCTCGTGACGGCAGCTATCTTGTCTTCGGCAACGGGGTTCTTAGCCGACAACCAGAGCTCGAGTTCCTGGCGTTGCGAGGGCGATGATTTGAGCAAGGCGTTGATGAGCATGAAGGTCTTCTTGTTCTCCATGATGTCGCCACCGATGGCCTTACCGAACACTTCGGGATCGCCGAACACGTCGAGATAGTCGTCCTGCAGCTGAAAGGCGAGACCAATGCGCTCACCGATGAGATAAAGTTTGTCGGCATCATCTGCCGGTGCTCCTGCCATGATGGCACCCATCTTAAGCGCACATGCCAACAGCACACTCGTCTTAAGTCGGATCATCTCGATATACTCCTGCTCTGTGACATCGTCGCGTAGCTCAAACTCCATGTCGTACTGCTGTCCTTCACTTATCTGCAGAGCCGTTTCGTTGAATAGCGACATAATCTCCTGCGCACAATCTTTGGGTGCCTTCGCAATGTTGCAATACGCCATGACGAGCATCGTGTCGCCCGAAAGCACGGCGGTGTTGGCACCCCATCGCTTGTGTACGGTGGGCTTACCACGACGGACATCAGCATTATCCATCAGATCGTCGTGCAAGAGGGTGAAGTTGTGATATGTCTCGAGTCCTATCGCCACATCGATAATCTTCTCTGGGTCAGGTTTGTACATCTCGTAGCCCATAAGCATGAGCACTGGTCGGACGCGCTTACCTCCGAGCGAGAGGACATACTCCACGGGTTCGTAGAGCGAGTAGGGCTTGCGATCGTAGGTCATCGAGGCAAGTCGCTCGTTGACCATCTTCAGCATTTCTTCTGAACTTCTCATATATGTGTCTTTTATCTTATTTTCTTCATCACGCACACGGCCGCCACGTCACATCTTGAACGAGACGGGAACGACAAAGAGCGTGCGACATGGCTGGTCGTCTTGATAGCCCGGTTTCCATCGGGGCATGAGCTTCAACACCCTCATCACCTCCTGATCCATGCGCGGCTCATCGCTCTTCTCAATCTTGAAGTCGCTCGTGGTACCATCCTTGTTTATCACAAACGAGACAATCACCTGCCCCTGAATGTGATACTTTGACAACAATTCGGGATATTGAAGATTTGCCGTGAGCCATCTGGTAAAGCCACTCATACCCCCGGGGAACTCAGGCACCTGCTGCACTATCTTGAAGTGTATGGGGTCTTCGTTGGGCACAAGAGGCACGGTGTTGGTGTCATCTGCCTTTGTAGAATCGGTCGCCGACACCTCTGCCTCGACATGAGCCGTCTCAACGCTCGCCTCGACATTATTCACCACCTCGGCCACAGGGTCGTCAACAGCTACGACAACAGTCTTCACTTCGGGCTCAACCACCGCCGACGATATCATATCCTGCGGCTCGGGCACTGGCAGTTCGGGCAACTCCTCAACGAAAAAGTCGTCGGCCGCCACATCGGGAGCAATGCTCTTCTCGCGGAAAGGAAGATTGAGAGCAGCAAGCAACAATCCCACCGCCAGAGCACCACCCAAAAGCAGACGCCATCCGCGCGAGTGCTCAAGGTCGGCTTTATTTGATTTCTTAATTTCCACCCTTTGTTATACTAAAACGCAAAATATTGCGTTATATTATCATAATCAGTCACAAAATTAGCACAGATAATTGAAAAAACATTACCTTTGCGGAAGATTTACAGAAAAGAATAGATGAAAAAGATATATTCAGTGCTTTTAGCGGTGATGATTTCGGTTGCCACCGCCTCAGCGCAAGAGAGCCAGACGGAATACAATTTCCTTCGCCTGCCAATGAGTGCCCATGCAGGTGCTCTTGGCGGTGATAACATATCGATTATCGAAGACGACGAGGCTCTTATCTTCAACAATCCCGCCCTTCTATCGACGGTTAGCGATAAGACAATCAACCTGAACTACCTGAACTATATGTCGGGTTCGAATTGCCTCAGTGCCGCTTTCAACAAGATAATCAAGGAGCGCGCATCGGTGGCGGTGTCGGCGCAATACATCGACTATGGAAAGATGAAGCAGACCGACGAGAACAATGTCATCTCGGGCGAATTCTCGGCAAAAGACATCGCCATTGCGGGATATTTCTCGTATTTGCTCACCGACCAGCTGGCGGGCGGTGTGACGGCTAAGTTCATCACCTCGTATATCGGCGACTATAGCTCCATCGGCGTAGGCGTAGATCTGGGACTCAACTACTACAATGTCGATATGGACCTCTCCGTCTCGTTTGTTGCCAAGAACCTCGGCGGACAGGTGAAAGCCTACGACGACACCTACGAGAAGATGCCTATCGACAT
>CACZRN010000035.1 GCA_902783625.1 uncultured Prevotellaceae bacterium | reverse complement strand
CATACATTTTTTATTTATGAAAACATCGCCGGCATCCGACAAAATAGTGAGCCTCTATCTTCGATATCTGAAGTTGGAGCGGAGTTTCTCACCCAATACTATCGAAGCCTATAAGCACGACCTCGACCACCTCATCAGGTTTTGCAACGCTGAGGGTATCGACATCGTCAATGCCACTTTCGATCAGCTTGAGAGCTTTGCCGTGTCGCTTCACGATTATGGCATCGGTGCAACCAGTCAGGGGCGTATACTGAGCGGGGTGAGAGCGTTCTATCGCTACCTGATGATCGACGGATATATCGACAGCGATCCCACCGAACTGCTCGAATGGCCCCGTCTGCCAGAGCATTTGCCTGAGGTTCTCACCACCGAGGAAATCGATATGCTCGAGAGCTCCATTAATCTTGAGAAGGCTGAGGGCCACCGCAACCGCGCCATCATAGAGGTTCTCTTCTCGTGCGGACTGCGAGTTTCGGAGCTGGTGAACCTGAAAATGTCGGATCTCTACCTCGACGATGGCTTTATCCGCATCTTGGGAAAAGGCTCGAAGGAGCGTCTTGTGCCCATCTCTGAGCGGGCTATTAAAGAGCTACGGTTGTGGTTTGTCGATCGCAGACTGATGAAGATTAAGCCCGGCGAAGACGACTATGTATTCCTCAATCGCCGCGGTGCGCACCTCACGCGCACCATGATTCTGATAATGATAAAGCAGCTTGCCAAGGATGCCGGCATCAAGAAGACCATCTCACCGCATACCCTGCGCCACTCCTTTGCCACCGAACTGCTGAAGGGCGGTGCCGACCTGCGCGCTATACAGGCAATGCTCGGACATGAGTCGATAGCCACAACAGAGATTTACACCCACATCGACACCACTCAGCTGCGCGAGGAGATGCTCCTGCATCATCCCCGAAACAAGTCGCAAAGGCACTAATGGTTAACTATTTAGTGCTCCCACTGCAAGAATATTGAAGAAATAATTCGTATCTTTGCATTGTCTTTCGAAAATTTTGCTAGCAAAATTTTCAATAAAGAGCCCCTTTAATGGCAATAAAGAGCCTTTTATGTCGAAATTTTGCTAGCAAAATTTTTGGAAGGCAAAAGAGAATATAAAAAATATAGAAATATTTAACCTTAACAAACTGAATGACAATGAAGTATAAAATTGTAAAAGAGAAGCATCGTACGTTGAAGAATTACGGCAAATACAGGGCAAAGGCTGTTCATCATCATACTATTTCTCAAGCCGATCTCGAAGAAGAAATCACCGCCAACTGTTCGGCTAAGGCGGCGGATGTGCGCCTTGTGCTCACGGAACTGGCCGAGGCAATGAGCTGTCATCTAAAGCATGGCGACCGTGTGAAAATCAATGGTATAGGCACTTTCAAGCTCGATATCGTGTCTGTCTGCCGCGACAAGGCGTCGGAAGTGAGTCTGCCGCGCGACCTGAGGAAGGTACAAGTGCATTTCATCCCAGAGAGTAAGAACGGGGTGAAGACACTTTATGAAGGTGTGAAATACGTGCGCGAGAAATGATGTAGATATGCTCAGTGCGACGACTTGAGCCTGCCGTCGCGACTACCCAGTCGTAGAAAAAACGATTTTTTGAAAAGAAAAATGCAGTTGTGTGTAGTAATTTGTGCATGAAGTGTGTCTAATATATAAAAAGAATGTTCAACAAATAAATAAAACAGGAGGTAAAAGAATTATGATTTTTAGTACAACACCTACAATTGAAGGCCGTCCGATACGCGATTACAAGGGCGTGGTGACGGGTGAGACCATTATCGGAGCCAACGCCATAAAGGACTTTATGGCTGGTGTGCGTGACTTCTTCGGCGGTCGCTCGGGTGCCTATGAGCGAGTGCTCGTAAAGGCCCGCGAGACAGCGATGGACGAGATGGAGAAGCAAGCCGCTGAGCTGGGTGCAAATGCCATCGTGGGCATCGACTTCGACTACGAGACCATCGGCTCCAACAACTCGATGCTGATGGTGTCGGCAAGCGGCACAGCCGTTGTTATTTAAAAATGTATAAAAAACTAGTAAAATAAAGCAATTTTTTTTGCATGCAGGATTAGAGTTTGTAATTTTGCGCCTAAATTTTTTAAACAATTAGTAAGAATTATGAAATTTAGAAGACTTTTCGCTATTGGTATGCTGACAATTGTCGGTACAATGGCAGCCTTGGCACAGCAGATGCCGCCTATTCCGGTTGATGACGCTGTGCGTAGTGGTAAGTTAGACAACGGACTTACTTATTTCATTCGCTACAACAACTGGCCCGAACACCGTGCAAACTTCTACATTGCACAGAAGGTGGGTTCGATACAGGAAGAAGAGAGCCAGCGCGGATTGGCACACTTCCTTGAGCACATGGCGTTCAACGGCTCAGATAATTTCAAGGGCAACGACCTCATCCGCTATTGCGAGAGCATCGGCGTGCAGTTTGGAGGCGACCTCAACGCATTTACCAGCATCGACCGCACGGTGTATAACATCGACAACGTGCCCACCACACGCCAGGAGTCGCTCGACTCTTGTCTGCTCATCCTGCGTGACTGGGCTGATGGACTCACTCTCGACCCCGAGGAGATCGACAAGGAGCGCGGTGTGATACACGAGGAGTGGCGTCTGCGCACAAGTGCCTCGAGCCGTATGTTCGAGCGCAATCTGCCTGCTCTCTACCCAGGATCGAAGTACGGCGTGCGCTACCCAATCGGACTGATGGAGGTGATTGACAACTTCAAACCGAAGGAGCTGCGCGACTACTACGAGAAGTGGTATCACCCAACAAACCAGGGTATCATCGTCGTGGGCGATGTTGATGTTGACCACACCGAGGCAATGATAAAGAAACTCTTCGGTCCTATCACCAACCCTGAGAACGCACAGCCCGTTGTCGATGAGCAGGTGCCCGACACACCGGAGCCTATCGTCATCATCGACAAAGACAAGGAGTACCGCACAAGCGACGTCGAGCTCGTGTTCAAGCACGAGGCTTATCCCGACTCACTGAAGGGCGACATGAGTTATTTGATAGTGGAATACCTAAAGAATGCTGCCGTGGGCATGCTCAACCAGCGCTACACCGAGGCAGCACAGAAGCCCGAATGCTCATACACCAATGCATACTGTGCCGATGGCAATTATATCTTCGCCAAGACAATGGACGCTTTTGATATCTCTGCGACACCGAAGGATATCACCAAGACTGCCGACGCAATAAAAGAAGCCTTCATTGAGGCACGAAAAGCTGCTGAGTTCGGATTCACCGCAACAGAATACGAGCGCTTCAAAGCCGACTACCTGAGCGGTCTTGAAAAACAGTACAGCAACAAGGACAAGCGCACCAACAGCCAGTTATATAGCCAGATACTCGGTCATTTCCTTGATAACGAGCCAATGCCAAGCATCGACTACACATACCAGACAATGAAGCAGATAGTGCCTATGCTGCCACTGCAAGCCGTAAATATGCTCATGAAGGAATACATACCAGCCAACGACTCAAACATGGTGGTTATCAACTTCAACAACGAGGCCGAGGGTAATGTCTATCCCACCAAGGAGCAGCTGCTGACAGCTATCAACGAAGCCCGCGCTCAGGAGATTTCGGCTTTCGTCGATAATGTGAAGAATGAGCCGCTTATCGCTGTGATGCCTAAGGCTGGCACGATAAAGAAAGAGGTGAAGAACGACAAGTTTGGATACACCGAGCTCACTCTAAGCAACGGCACGACAGTGATACTGAAACAGACCGACTACAAGAAAGACCAGGTGATACTCACCGGTAACGGTCTGGGTGGTGGCAACCTCTATGGCGAGAAAGACTTTGCCAACCTGATGATGTTCGACGATGTTATCGGTCATAGCGGTCTGGGCAACTTCTCTTCGACTGAACTTGAGAAAGCACTCGCCGGTAAGATTGCTAACGCCGACCTCACCATGAGCGGACGCTACACAAGCATCACTGGACAGTCCACGCCGAAGGATGTCGAGACAATGCTGCAGATGGCTTATCTCTACTTCACCAACATCAACAAAGACCAGGCTGCTTACGATCAGATGATGTCGAGCCTTGAGGTTCAACTGAAGAACCGCTCACTCACTCCTGAGGTAGCACTCAGCGACTCTCTCACCGCCACCATGTATGGCCACAACCCACGTGTGGCACCAATGACTGCCGAACGTTTGAAAGATGTGAGCTACGACCGCATCCTGCAGATTGCCAAGGAGCGCACAGCAAGCGCAAAGGGTTGGACATTCTACGTCATAGGTAACTACGACGAAGAGACAATACGTCCGCTCGTATGCCAGTATATCGGCGCTCTGCCAGCAAAGGGACAGGTGAAGAAGGTGGCACGCCTCACTGAAATACAGAAGGGCGACATCGACAACACCTTCAAACGCAAGATGGAGACACCGAAGTCGATAGCTTACATGATCTGGACAAACGAGGACATGCCATACAACCTCGAGAATGCGGTGAAAGCCGATATCGCAGGACAGGTGCTTTCAATGGTTTATCTGAAGAAGATACGCGAAGACGCATCAGCTGCTTATTCGTGCGGTGCACAGGGTAATGCACAGATCGAGGACGATTTCCACAACATCCTCCTGCTTGGCTATTGCCCGATGAAACCAGAGAAGAAGGACGTGGCACTGCAGATAATGCAAGACGAAGTCGAAAACATGCAGCGAGAGATCGACCCCTCGATGCTCGACAAGGTGCAGAAACTGATGGTGAAGCAATACGAGGATGCACAGAAGACCAATAACTACTGGCGCAACGTGATACTCACCAGCCGCAAGTATGGCATCGACAGCCACACCGACTATCAGAAGGTTGTTGAGGCTCAGACTCCAGAGACAATCAAGCAGTTTATGAAAGAATTCCTCAAGCCCGGCAACAGAATCAAGATTGTAATGCTGCCAGAGGAAGCAGAGTAAAACTATGCGGCATTGACTTGCCGATAATAATACAGGGGCGGACATGTTGATTGTCCGCCCCTGTGTCGTTTTAGATTTATAAAACAATTATTCATTATGCATTTCTGATAATTTATTTACTAAAAAGCAAATAATTCTTCGCTCTGGATTGTTTGTAAAGAAAAATGTCTAAATTTGCAATTGGTATATAATAAAAACTGAATTGTACTATGGCTACACATCCTCTTTGGCGCGATGAGTACTGGCTTCTGCTCATGCAGATCTACCTGAAGAAGCCCGTGGGAGTGAAACCTGTTTACTCGAAGCCGATGGTGGAACTCGGGCTTGAGCTTCACATCGACCCGCAAGTGCTGTATAAGCAGATGTTCCGCCTGCGGCAGTTAGACACACCGCAGATGGAGAAACTGTGGGAGCGATACGGAAAGAACCCGCGGCGACTGTCGAAAGAAGTGAAGCTGCTCAGGCAGATGAACGGATATGGCAGCGCAGGGAGCTTTTATGAGGGAGTCGATGTGAACGAGTCGTTCGAGAAAGACTTCCGCCCTGTGGCCGACGACACTAAGGTGAGGCCCGTTGATCTGATAATGATTCTCGACTTGTATTTCCGATTGACACCGCTTACTATGGTGCCCGAAACAGAGGAGATACAAGAGTTGGCAAAGATGCTGAAGATAACACCAGAAGAGATTGTCGACACAATGGATGTGTTTAAAGTGATTGATCCTTATCTGGGACGCGACGACATAATGATTCACCCGATGCTGGAACATTGCAAGGCAGTGTGGAACAGATACGCCAGCGAGAATCCTACAAAGCTGGCAGCACTGGCGGCACAACTGCGTGAATACTACAAAGGAGGAAAATAAGCTCAGCACTCTACACTCAAAATGGCTCAAAGGTTAATACAGACTCAGGAACAGAAACTGCAGCAAGTGCAGCGACTGTCGCAACAGCAGATGCTCATGGTGCGTCTGCTCGAGATGCCTATCACCGAACTGGAACAGGCGGTGATGGCTGAGGTGTATGATAACCCGGCACTGGAACCTGCGGCACACGAGGAGTCGATAGACAACAGCTATGAGCAAGACGACGACAACGATGGCGATATGACCTTCGATGAGCAGCAGGAGCGTGAGGAACGCGACGATGCCATGACGTCGGCACTGGAGCGCATAGGGCAAGACGATGATATGATTGAGTCGGTCACGGCAGGTTATCAGGGTGAGGAGCGAGAGCCGATGGTGTTTGGCGACACGGTGTCGTTCTACGACAAACTGAAAGAGCAGATGGGCGAAGTGGAACTATCAGACACCGACGCACAGATAATGGAATACCTGATAGGTTCGCTCGACGAGGATGGGTTGTTGCGGAAAGACTCCGACACCATAGCCGACGAGATGGCAATATATCGTTCACTATATGTTGAGGCCGATGATATCGACAGGGTGGTGGCCATCCTTCAGACATTCGATCCTGCCGGCATCGGGGCACATACACTGCAGGAATGTCTGCTGTTGCAGATAGCCCGACGTCCCGATGATCGCCTGAAGCCTCTGATGAAGGAGGTGATAGAGAATCATTTCGACAATTTCAAACGCAAGCGGTGGGATCCCATACGTACAGCACTTCGGCTGACAACCGATGATGTAGAGCTGTTGCAGCACGAGTTGCGCAAACTGAATCCCAAGCCGGGAGCTGCTCTCGGCGAAGCAGAGGGTAGAAGCCTGCAGCAGATAACACCCGACTTCATAGTCGATACTGCAGACGACGGCACGCTCACGCTGACACTCAACGACGGCAATCTGCCAGAACTGAGAGTGTCGGAGGAGTTTGGCGAGATGTTGGAATCGTTGAAGAAAGACAAGAAAAACCTGTCGCGAGCTGATAAAGAAGCACTCGTGTATCTGAAAGACAAAGTCGATAAAGCCAACGGATTTATCGATGCCGTGAAGCAACGTCGCCATACCTTGCTCACCACCATGAGGGCAATAATAAAATGGCAACGGAAGTTCTTCACCGAAGGCGACGAGAGCGAGCTGCAACCGATGATACTGAAAGACATTGCCGACAAGACAGGGCTCGACATCTCAACAATATCGAGAGTGAGCAACGTGAAGTATGTACAGACACGTTGGGGCACATTCCCCCTGCGGTTCTTCTTCACCGAGAGCTACACTACCGAAAGCGGCGAAGAGCTATCTACCAGAAAGATAAAACTGGCGCTGAAAGACATCATCGACAGCGAGGACAAGCACCACCCCTACAGCGACGAGCGACTTACGCAGATGATGAAAGAAAAGGGCATGACCGTTGCTCGGCGCACCGTGGCCAAATATCGTGAACAACTGGGAATACCTGTGGCGCGACTGAGAAAAGAATAAGATAAAGCACAAGCGTGTCGGCTATCGGCACTGATGCTATTGTTATGAGAGAGAAAGACATTATACTTGCAGCAAGGGCGATAAGCATTGCCTTTACTCCCTTCTACCTGCCACTGCTGGGACTGGCACTGCTATTCGTGCTCAGTCATTTGAGCATGCTGCCGCTGAAGTTCAAGCTCGAGGTTTTGCTGCTGGTATATTTCTTCACCGCTCTGTTGCCGACGCTGTTCATAAAGCTATACCGAAAAGTGCAGGGATGGTCGAGAATCGACATCGGACAGCGAGAGCGGCGTATGGTGCCTTACATCATCTCGATAGCATGCTATTTCACTTGCTACTATATCATGAACCGCCTGCAGTTTCCGCACTTCATGAGCAGCATACTGATGGTGGCGTTGGTGATACAACTTGTCTGCGCAGTGATAAATATATGGTGGAAGATTTCCACCCACTCCGCAGCGATAGGAGCAGTGACAGGGTCGTTGTTGGCATTCTCGGCAATATTCATGTTCAACCCTGTGAAATGGCTATGCCTCGTAATGATAATAGCAGGACTGGTAGGCACAAGCCGTATGATTCTTCGCCAACATTCACTCGAGCAGGTGGTGGGTGGTTTTATGGTGGGATTCTTTGCCGGGCTGCTGATAATAGGGTAAACGGGAACTCTTGCAAATGTGACTACGAAGTTATGACCGACGTCGCCTCACTTCGGTCGGAGTGAAAAGTTCGACGAAGTCAAATCGTAGAATCGTGAAATATGTTAATTCGTTAATTTGTTAATTTGTTATATATGACTCCTTTAGTAAGCATCATCATGGGCAGCACAAGTGACCTGCCCGTTATGGAGAAAGCACTCGAGTGGCTCAACAGCAACGAGATTCCTTTCGAAGTGAATGCACTCTCAGCACATCGCACTCCCGATGCGGTGCATGAGTTTGCAAGTAAGGCCGAAGAGCGTGGCGTGAAAGTAATCATCGCCGCAGCAGGTATGGCAGCGGCACTGCCGGGAGTGATAGCGGCATCAACAGCACTGCCAGTCATCGGAGTACCTATAAAGGGAATGCTCGACGGACTCGACTCTATGCTCTCTATCATACAGATGCCGCCAGGCATCCCCGTGGCAACAGTGGGCGTCAACGCCTCGCTCAATGCTGCAATACTCGCAGCAGAGATTCTTGCCCTCTCCGACAAGGCAATCGCCGAGAAGGTGAAGGCACACAAGGCGGGACTCGGGAAAAAGATAGAAAAGGCAAACAACGACCTTCAACAACTGCAATATGACTTCAAGACAAACTGATAGCACATGTTGCTATTCTCGCCGCAAGTCGTCGGTTGTCAAGGTAGGCTCGTTGCTCATGGGTGGCGACAACCCCATCCGCGTGCAGTCGATGACCACTACCAACACCCTCGACACCGCAGCATGTGCCGACCAGGCAGAGAGGATAATCCGTGCCGGTGGCGAGCTCGTCAGACTTACCACACAAGGGCGGCGCGAGGCGGAGAACATGAAGAATATTAAGGCTGAACTGCAGGCGCGAGGATATGCGACACCTATCGTCGCCGACGTGCACTTCAATGCCAATGTCGCCGACGTGGCTGCCCTCCATTGCGACGCCGTGCGAATAAATCCAGGCAACTATGTCGATCCCGCACGCACATTCAAGAAGATTGAATACACCGACGAGGAATATGCTCACGAGATTGTCAAGATCGAAGAGCGTCTTGTCCCCTTCATCAATATCTGCCGTGAGCACCATACCGCTGTGCGCATAGGAGTAAACCACGGCTCGCTGTCCGACCGCATACGCAATCGCTATGGCGATACCCCAGAGGGCATAGTGGAGAGCTGTATGGAGTTTCTGCGCATCTTCCGTAAACATGATTTCCACGACGTGGTGATATCCATCAAATCATCGAACACCGTCGTTATGGTGCAGTCGGTGCGCCTCCTCGTCAGATGCATGGACGCCGACGATATGCACTATCCGCTCCATCTTGGAGTCACTGAGGCTGGCGAGGGCGAAGACGGACGCATAAAGAGTGCTGTGGGGATAGGAGCCCTGCTCACCGAAGGCATCGGCGATACCATCCGCGTGTCGCTCTCCGAAGAGCCCGAGTGCGAGATACCTGTTGCGAAGATGCTCGTGGAGAGTGTCGAGGAATGTGCCATGCTGAGGCGGCAGGCTCACGACACCATCACCGACGACACCATCACCCTCGCCATTGCCGACGCCCACTGGCAGTCGCTGTGCCTGAAAGCCGCCATGGCAGTGGGAGCACTGCTCATCGACAAGTGCGCCCATAACCTCGTGATACAGTCACCGCACTTCACCTCCGACGCGCTCTGCCGCCTTGCCGACGACATACTGCAGGCGGCACGCATAAAATTCACGAAGACAGAATACATCTCATGCCCCGGCTGTGGACGCACACTCTACAATCTGCAAGATACTATACATCGCATAAAAGCCGCCACCAGCCACCTCAAGGGACTGAAGATCGGCATCATGGGATGCATCGTCAACGGTCCGGGCGAGATGGCCGACGCCGACTACGGTTACGTCGGTGCCGGGCCTCATCGCATTTCGCTCTATCGTGGGCAGCAGTGCGTGGAGAAAGATATACCCGAGGAAGAGGCTGTGGAGCATCTGCTGCGACTGATAGACGGCGACCGCAGCGGGAAATAGAGAAACTCTTTTATAATAATATATAACGGGCGAGGATGTGCAACATTCTCGCCCGTTTTCTTTATTAGATCTTTATAGTATCCCTGCTCGGGTTACCATCCAGCCGCCAGCTATTCGGTAACCTCTGCTGCAATGGGGTTCTTGGCTCCTTTCATGCCTGTGAGGAATGCCTTTGCTGAGCCGAAACGCAGAAACATGTCGAGGCGGATGGGTATGTGGTTCTGGTCGTCGGTGACGTAGAAGCGCACAATCTCTTTCCATTTGTTTTTCTCGTATTCGAGATATGACAACTCAAGGCATCTGTAGCGCTTGCCGTTGTCGGCCTTTATGGTTGTCTTGCCGTTGTAGCGCAGACATGCGGTGTCGATGTTGTCGCCATCGGCAAGGGGGAATTCCAGGCGGTGGCCTTTGTTCCACCCTGAGGGATTGAACGAGCGGGCACGAAGAAACATGTTGAGCATGTCATAGACGCATTTGTCGCTCGTCTGACGGTAGTGTTTGTGCTCTCCCTTCGACGTCAGTGCGTGCTGGTTGAGAATGGTCTCGCCGTCGGCGTAGCTGTAGAAGACCTCATCGACGTAGTATCTCTTCCCCTCGCGCGCTCCCTTGCGGTAGTATAGCGGCACGAGTTGTTTGGAGCAGTATGCCAGCAGGGTGTCGCGCATGACGAAGTATTCGTCGGCACGGTCGCTGCCACGTGTGACAAGGCTGCCACGGTAGGCTGGCTGCCCTTTGTGGGTGGTGGAGACAATGGAGAAGCTTGCGGTGCCAGCCTTCACCCATACGAATTTCCAGTTGTAATAGAGATTGTATGCAAGATATTCCCCTCCGTCGAAGGCGGTGTTGAGGAACGTGCACTGTGCCCGCACTGCTCCTGCCTGCATTAACGTAAATGCTAATATGAAGAGTGTTATCCTTTTTCTCATAGTCGTTGCTCTTTTTATGTTTGATGACAGAGAGTGGACAAGGTTTAATATAAATGATATGATTCACACACGAATACCCTACAGTCGTGGGTAATCATAATTATCAACTGTCATTTGTCAATTATCATTTATTCTTGCTTGGAGGATCTATGCCCTTTTCTCTTGCCCGTGCGGCATTGCGGTTGCGGATGGTCTTCTTGCGCTCAGCCTTTTGCTTTATTATCGCCTTCGGCTTCTGCATGTTGGCAGCCACCGCTGTGGGGTTCCACGACTCAGTTATGTCCCAGTTGGCGCGACATTCTATCTTGGTGGGGTAGTAATATACTGGCTCTGCCTGTCGGTGCTCGGCATAGTTGCCCGTATCCCACTGTCCGTTGCCGTTGATGTCTTCATACATGCGTAGATAGTAGGTGCGGGGCTCCACATAGAAGAACTGCGCCACGCCGTTGTTTGTTGCCACCTCACGCACAAGGGCATCGCGGTCGCTGAGTAGCTGCACCACAATGTTCTTTCCCGCAAATCCCTCTACGGTGAAGAACAGCGACGAATAATCTTCCATCGCCCCCACTATTATACCATGTTTAATTTTTCCGTTGGCGGTGCCGTAGATATCAACGATAGCCAGTGAGTCGAATTCGAGACTATATTCGGTGCCAGGTTTCCACTCTCCTTGCAGATAGAGTGTTGTCGGCGAGGGGCGTGTGATGGCTATGGTGTCGATATATTCGGTACGTTCGTGAGGTTTAAGGCGGAACCGCGACTTGTACCACAGCGTATCGACGCGCTCATAAAGATGAATCTTCGACGTATCGATGGCGGCGATGGGTGTTGGTGAGTGCAGCACTATATTACGGTCGGGCTCGAGTTTTCCTCTTGTCTGTATCTCGAACTCCAGTTTCTGCGCGGGCATTATCGAGTCGTAAGGTTCGCCGCGCTTACGTTTTCGCTCCTCACGCTTTCGCCAAGTGTCGTATTTTTTCTGTCTTTCTTTCAGCCGTTTTGCATACGGTTGCCTCGAGAGCATGCGCATGGTGTCGGTCTGTGTGACGAGATTGCCCAGGGTATCGGTGGCAAGATAGCGAATAGTGAGGTCGAGGGTGTCGGTGTTCACGAGTGTGGTGTCGCGCAACCAATAGGTTATAGTGTCAGCCCGTGGTGTAGCATCTGCGAGAAGAGCCGTCGCAGCATCGAAGTTGAGTCCTTCAATCTCTGGCAACTGACCATCTCCAGTAGAGAAATAGAAAGTCATCCTGTCAGCATTGTTGCGCTCTGACTTCACCATATATCGCTCGGTGAGCGGTTCGTTGAATGCCTTCAGCACAATATTGTCGGGCATGAAATGCGTGTATCCTACGCGGTCGATTGATTTTATGTGTAGCGAGTCGCTCCACAGTGTGTCTTGCCTTATGTCGGCATACGCTGATGGAGTGATAATCTCATCGGTGAAGGCAATCATTTCGCCCTTTTGGCTGAACACATAATCGCCGTCCATATCCTGCAGGGCATAGATGCGATAGCTACCCTCTGCCACACCCTTTATCACGAAATGTCCTTCGCTGTCGGCACGTGCCACACGTAGCAGTGGCTTGCTTACAAAGGCGCTGTCAGTAATGTCGGAGTACAATCCCACGAGTATTCCCTTCACTGGTTCGAGGTTGGAGGCATCCACTACATAGCCCGACACCTCCATCGTGTCGATCTGCTCACCGGTAGAGAACGAGTAGGTGTAGTTGCCCATCGGGTTGCTCTCGTTGTTGTCGAGGATAGCGTCGCTGAAATCAACGGTGTATGTGGTATTCTCCTTCAGTGAGTCGAGCAGTGTCACGATAATCCTGTTGCCCTGCGCTTTTATCTCGGGCACCTCCAATTGCGGAGGCGACACCACCACCTTCTCCGATGCGTTGTCGAGCTTTATGCCCTCGTCGAACGCTATAACAATCTTCTTCGCCTTGACGTTTATCGATTGGTCGGTAGGTGATGTGCGCACCACGTGTGGCGGAGTCTCGTCAAACCATCCTCCGTCTGGCTGTCCCATACGTGCACACGACCACAGTGTAGCCATGCACAGGGCGATAATCGATATATACCAGGCTCGCGTCCTCATTATTATATTCTGTCAGTGATGATTTCTTTATTCTTTCTCTTGGCGGTTCATCCCCAGCAGTTCGTCGATATTCTTTCGACTGTTCGACAGTCGTGGAATCTTATGCTGCCCTCCGAGCTTGCCCTTCGACTTCAGCCAGTCGTTGAACAATCCCTCGCGTGCCACCACCAACTCGAGTTTCTGCAGTGTCACGTTGTGGTATCGCTTGGCCTCGTAATCGCTGTTAAGTTCCTGCAAGTGATTGTCGAGCAGTGTGCGGAACGCCTCGATGCTGTTGGGCATGCGTTTGAATTCCACAAGCCACTGGTGATAGCATTTCGCCTTGTCGTCCATGAATACCGGCGCGGCAGTGTATTCGCTCACCTCAGCCCCCGTCTGTTCGCAGGCATAGGCAAGACCCTTTTCGGCATTGTCCATGATGAGCTCCTCGCCGAAGGCATTGATGAAATACTTCGTGCGACCGGTGATGATAAATTTATATGGTTTCACCGATGTAAACTTCACCGTGTCGCCAAGCATATATCGCCACAGTCCGCACGATGTCGTTATGAGCAGAGCATAGTTCTTCCCCGTCTCCACACCCTCGAGCGGAACGATGTTTGGACTCTCCGAGTCGATCTCGTCCATGGGCAGGAACTCGTAGAACACATCGTAGTCGAGCATCAGCAGCATCGACTTGTCGGCGGGGTCGTCCTGTATGCCGAAGAATCCTTCCGAGGCATTATAAGTCTCCATATAGTGCATGTCGCTCTTGCGTATGATGTCCTCATATTGCTGTCGGTAAGGAGTGAAAGCGATACCCCCATGGAAGAACACCTCGATGTTTGGCCACACCTCGTCGATTGTCTGTTTGCCGCTCAGTTCGAGCACCCTCACGAGTACGCTCATCATCCACGACGGCACCCCCGAGATGTTGGTGATATTCTTCCCCAGTGTGGAGCGTGCTATAAGGTCGCGCTTTATCTCGAAGTCGCTGAGCAGTGCCACCTTCTTCTTCGGCACGCGCACAAGGTTGGCCAGCGGGTTGATGTTCTCTATCAGTATTGCGCTCAGGTCGCCGACAAGACTTTTTTTCCTGTTGTAGTTAGGCGCATGACTGCCACCGAGTATGAGCCCTTTACCGTCGAACATGCGGCTGTTGGGATTGTTCCTCAGGTAGAAAGCCACCGAGTCGAAGCCCCCGGCATAGTGCACACGATGCAGCCCCTCATGCGACACGGGGATGAATTTCGACTTGTCGTTGGTCGTCCCCGACGACTTTGCATACCATTTCACCGTCCCCGGCCACAGCACGTCGCGCTCACCGTGGCGCATGCGGTCGATGTCGTGCTTCAGCTCCTCGTAGGAGTTCACAGGCGAAGCCTTCGCAAAATCGTCGTATCCCCTCACGCTGTCGAAGCCATGACTGCGTCCGTATTCTGTTGCGCAGCCCTGACGGACAAGCCTTCTCAACACCTCCTGCTGCAAAAGCAAGGGTTCAGTATGGTGGCGCTCAAGATCTTTCTGACGTGCCTTGAACGCTAATCCTGCTATCTTCGTTATGCTCATAACGTCTGCGAAGTTAGTGCAAATTGAGCGTAGAACAAAATAAAAACGAAAGTTTTAGTTTTTTTTACCGAAATGAAGCCTAACTCGACAAAGTCATTGCTTAGTGCAAATTGAGCGTAGAACAAAATAAAAACGAAAGTTTTTGAATATTTTCCGAGAATGCAGCTCGCTTGAGCTTTATCGCTCCTACGAACGTAGCGAGTCAGGAAAACTAGGTGAGGCGTGCGCCATGGTCGTGCCAGCGCAGCCCATGCATCATGTCGAGCTCCTTGCCCTGGAACATGTAGCGTTGATAGGCTAATGCCGAAAGTTTTGACATGGGCCACCCGGAGGGATAATAATGCATCTGCTGTTTCAGCGTTCCCGAGCCGTTGAGCACCACGTGGTTGCTGCCGAGATGGTCCTTCAGGTAGTAGTGGTAGGTGTATGTGTCGCCGCTCTTGCTTATGTAGCCCTCGGGCAATAGTATCATCTTCAGCACGCTGTCCTCGTAGACGATGTTCCTGCAGTAGTCGTCGGTAAGATATGAAGTCTCAAGGGCAACGACATCTCCTCCTATCGGTCCAACGATAAGGGAGTCGAGAGGAATGACCGTCGGAATGTCGGGAATGACCTCCGATATGCCCTCCGTGCCATCGCATGCTTCCTGTGCTAACGGGAACCCCTGGTAGGCCATCTGGTATTCACTCGTCTTGTATCTGACATGCAGCTTGTTTCCTTCCGTGTCGTACTGATAAGACACATGGTTATCGTCGGGCATGGATATCTCCTCTGGGAGGTTCAGCAGGTTGTAGCTGACTGAGGTTATTCGCTTGTCTGCAAACCGCGTCATGTTCCCATTTGCGTCGTATGAGAATTCTGTGTCCGTATTCGCCTTGTCCACATATCGGTAGCCACTATAAAGAAAAGCCTGGAGCATGTCGTTGGTGATCTTCTTTATCTGGTTGCCGTCATATACATAGACCAGGTTGTCAAGCAGTCCGTATGCAGACATTGTCTGCTTTCCGTTTCTCTGAAGCGATGTGTCTTTTAACATACGCTCTCTTTTTGGTTTAATTCCTTTTAATAACACATAAAAAACTATTCCATCACTATATATAAATGATGTCTATTTGATTATGTCGTATACTAATACCACTCCGTAATGCGTAAGTAATAAAACTTTTGTAAATGACAAATTGATAATAATCATATCTTCTGCAATAGGATACCATAAAAAATTAAAATATTTACATAAATCAGAACCATTTATTATATCAATACTTTGTAAGTCATCAAAAGAAATAGCAATATCTTCTTCAAACTTAAATCCATTTTCTGAGTATAGTTTGGTGAAATCAAAATCTTTAGACAAAGCGTTATAATCTTTTATTTGAATAGAATTGTTTTCAATATAGTCAACAGTCCCTTTTTCTTTACAAGGTGAGATGGGGAAGAGAGAATTAATTATCTCTCTTTCTTCCTTTGTGATTGTGCGATATTTTAGACTTTTATGATAAATCTGTTCTATTTCTTCTAATTTAAATTCTTCCATAAATCTAATGATTATTCTGTAATAGGTTCTGCCCCAGATAGCCCCATATCACTCCTTTTCCCTCTAGTATAATCCCAATAGTTAATATGTGGATATTCTTCAGCTGAGCCTTGCGGTGCATTTGGATGTGCTGGATCTAATCTATATCCCTTTTTAGGATTTCCTCGCGAGGGACTTCCTTTTATATTTGGGAAGGGTTTCATTTGGTTTCAAATTTAGTTTCTTTTTAACAACATTTAAAGCCTTCTTTGTTCCAGATAAGGAGCCCCTATCTTTTCCTTTTGTTGCATAGTTCGCAATATCTAAATTACCCTTATTAAGATCTGTTCCAATTATTAGATCAGCTCCTGCTTTTATTTTGTCAAAAGTAGAGGTTCCTCCGTCAAAAATAGTAATTAGATCATCAGCTACATCTATCAATTCTGATATACCTGCATTTTTTAGATTATTTGGCGAGAGTCTGCCTGTTTTTCTATATATTTGGTATGCCTTGCGGATATATTTCGTAGCAGATGATATTAAACGAATTGGAACTTTCCCGTCAGGATCAAATTGATTAGCAAAACAATTCCCGCAGAAGACATACGGCGAGGTGTCGTAGTATTTCTCGCAGAGTGGGTCCATTGTTGTCCAGCGGAGTATGGTATTGTCGGCGAAGCGTGCACCGTGGTCATGCCAGCGCAGACTGTGCATCATGTCGAACTCCTTGCCCTGGAACA
Organism: uncultured Prevotellaceae bacterium; assembly: GCA_902783625.1. Lineage (GTDB taxonomy): Bacteria > Bacteroidota > Bacteroidia > Bacteroidales > Bacteroidaceae > Prevotella. The sequence goes on along the minus strand of CACZRN010000035.1, from coordinate 551 downwards.
TGTAGCGATGGTATGTCAAGCCGAAATTTCGTGCCATAGGCTGGTAACAATATTGTTATGCTGCAAATTTAGGAAATAATGGTTTATTTGCAAAAGATATTTGTGGATTTTTGGGGAGAAATAATTATGAAAAGAGTGAAAAGTGATAATTTGAAAGTGCTTTTTTAACGATAACGGGAACGTTAACGATAACCCTAAAAAATACTGGCGGTGAGGGCAAAAAAGCAGCGAATTTAGCATTTTTTTGGTTAAAATCGGCGTTTCTTTGCTTTTTCGGCGCTGGTAAGTGGGCTCTTTAAGGGCATTAGATGGGCACTTTAAGGCTGTTACTTGGGCTCTTTAATGGCATTAAAGGGACCCTTTAATGGGAGCCCCCTAATCCCCAGGAGGTGGACTTTGCGAACCAAAAGGCACACAAAGGATTGAGGCAGAGTGGGTTATGAGGATTTGATGAAAAAGTGGGGAAAATCGATGAAATGGGCGAAAAAGGCAAAAAACGCCGAAAAATGAGCGTTTTTATGTAGAAAGCGTATAAATAAGACGTTTTTAGT
>CACZRN010000034.1 GCA_902783625.1 uncultured Prevotellaceae bacterium | reverse complement strand
TGCGGCGAGGAAAAAGCTTGCAAGTGCGAAGAATGCAAGTGCGACCCCTGCCAGTGCGCAGAGAAAGAGGGCTGCAAGTGCGACCCCTGTGAGTGCAAGGAATGCAAGTGCAAATAATCATAAATCGTAAATCATAAAGAGTAAGATTATGGTAAAAGTATTAGATTCAAAGATTCCTGCAGGCCCAGTAGCCGATAAATGGAAAGAATATAAGGCTCACCAGCGGCTGGTGAACCCCAAGAACAAGCTGAAGCTCGACGTCATCGTCGTCGGTACAGGTTTGGCAGGCGCATCAGCAGCCTCCACACTGGCCGAGATGGGATTCAACGTGTTGAACTTCTGCATACAAGACTCTCCCCGTCGTGCTCACTCTATCGCAGCACAGGGAGGTATCAACGCCGCCAAGTGCTATCAGAACGACGGTGACTCTGTATATCGTCTGTTCTACGACACAGTGAAAGGCGGCGACTATCGTGCACGCGAAGCCAACGTCTATCGTCTGGCAGAGGTGTCAAACAACATCATCGACCAGTGTGTGGCACAGGGTGTGCCTTTCGCACGCGAATATGGCGGCATGCTTGCCAACCGTTCTTTCGGTGGCGCACAGGTGTCGCGTACGTTCTATGCAAAAGGTCAGACCGGTCAGCAGCTATTGCTTGGCGCTTACTCATCGCTGATGTGTCAGGTGAATGCCGGCAAGGTGAAACTCTATACACGCTACGAGATGGAAGACATCGTCATCGTCGATGGACGTGCTCGCGGTATTATTGCCAAGAATCTCGTTACCGGTAAGCTCGAGCGCTTCTCTGCCAATGCAGTGGTAATCGGTACTGGTGGCTACGGAAACACATACTTCCTCTCCACCAACGCCATGGGATGTAACTGCACGGCAGCTGTCCAGTGCTACCGCAAGGGTGCTATGTTTGCAAACCCATCGTATGTGCAGATTCACCCCACATGTATCCCTGTTCATGGTGACAAGCAGTCGAAGCTCACTTTGATGTCGGAGTCGCTGCGTAACGACGGCCGTATCTGGGTGCCAAAGAAGCTTGAGGATGCCAAGAAGTTGCAGAGTGGTGAGATTAAGGGAAGCGATATTCCAGAAGAAGATCGCGACTACTATCTCGAGCGCCGTTATCCCGCATTCGGTAACCTCGTTCCTCGCGATGTTGCCAGCCGTGCCGCCAAGGAGCGCTGCGACAAGGGCTATGGCGTAAACAACACAGGTCTTGCCGTGTTCCTCGACTTCTCTGAGTCGATTGAGCGCCTTGGCATCGACCAAGTGCTGCAGCGCTATGGCAACCTCTTCGATATGTATGAGGAGATTACCGACGTCAACCCAGGCGAACTGGCCAACGAGATCAACGGTGTGAAGTATTACAATCCGATGATGATATTCCCCGCTGTGCACTACACAATGGGCGGTATATGGGTTGACTACGAGCTTCAGACCACCATCAAGGGACTATTCGCTATCGGTGAGTGCAACTTCTCCGACCATGGTGCCAACCGTCTCGGTGCCTCTGCACTTATGCAGGGTTTGGCCGACGGATACTTCGTTCTGCCATATACAATACAGAACTATCTTGCCGACCAGGAGGTATGGCCGAAGGTGTCTATCGACCGTCCTGAGTTTGAGGAGGCCGAGAAGGGTGTCGAGAAAGAAATCGACCGCCTGATGGGAATTCAGGGTAAGCGTTCTGTCGACTCCATCCACAAGGAGCTCGGCCACATCATGTGGGAGCATGTGGGTATGGGTCGCACAGCAGAAGGACTGAAGGAAGGACTCCAGCTTATCAAGAAATTGAAGAAGGAGTTCGACACCAACCTCTTCATCCCTGGCAAGAAAGAAGGTCTCAACACCGAGCTCGACAAGGCTATCCATCTGCGCGACTTCATTCTGATGGGTCAACTCGTAGCCTTCGACGCTCTCTCTCGTAACGAATCGTGCGGCGGACACTTCCGTGAGGAGTATCAGACCGAGGAAGGTGAAGCTAAACGTGATGATGAGAACTACTTCTACGTTGGTTGCTGGGAGTATCAGGGCGACGACGAAACAGCTCCTGAGCTTATCAAGGAACCACTGGAGTATGAGGCAATCAAGGTACAAACTCGTAACTATAAGAATTAAAAAATATGGCACGAAATATTAGTTTCACACTGAAATATTGGAAACAGAACGGACCACGTGAGAAGGGTCACTTCGATACACGTGAGATGAAGAACATCCCCGATGATACTTCATTCCTTGAGATGCTCGATATCTTGAACGAAGAGCTTATAAACGAAGGCAAGGAGCCGTTCGTGTTCGATCATGATTGCCGCGAGGGAATCTGCGGTATGTGCTCACTCTACATCAACGGCCATCCCCACGGTCCTGCCACGGGAGCCACGACCTGCCAGCTCTACATGCGCCGCTTCCACGACGGCGACGTCATCACTGTTGAGCCATGGCGTTCGGCTGCCTTCCCCGTGATAAAGGACTGCATGGTCGACCGCGGTGCTTTCGACAAGATTATCGCCGCTGGTGGCTACAACACCATCCGCACCGGACAGGCGCAGGATGCCAACGCAATCCTCATTCCTAAGGAGAATGCCGACGAAGCCATGGACGCTGCCACCTGCATAGGCTGTGGCTGCTGCGTGGCTGCATGTAAGAACGGCTCTGCTATGCTGTTCGTATCGTCGAAGGTGTCTCAGCTCGCACTGCTTCCTCAGGGTCGTCCCGAGGCTGCCAAGCGTGCAAAGGCAATGGTCATGAAGATGGAAGAGCTCGGCTTCGGCAACTGCACCAACACCCGTGCCTGCGAAGCTGAATGCCCGAAGAACGAATCAATAGCCAACATCGCCCGCCTGAACCGCGAGTTCATAAAGGCAAAGCTGGCCGACTGATAAACGTATCGCTGCCGCCCTACAATGTTAATTCGTTGTGGGGCGGCAGTTTTTTGTTTTTTATAGAAGACAGGTAATACACGCTGTCTTGTTTTCCAAAGAGACAAATTGTAATACGAATAGAATTGTCTATGAGCCGGAAGTTATGGGTTGACCAGATGCGCGGGTTCTGTATGATAGCCATTCTGTGGTTTCATACAGAGGTGTACTATGCCGGTGACGAGGTGACTCCCTATGGACTGTACGTGCAGGATGCGCTGGCTGGTTTCTTCTTCCTTTCCGGTTATTTGTTTTGGCGTGATGGGCAGTTTTCGCTGAGTAGGCAATTGAAGAGCATTGTGCGATGGTTGGTAGTGCCCTACTTCTTCTTCACGGCGCTAATCGCTATACCAAAGGCCCTTGCCCATGACGCATTCACTGGTGTGTTGCCACTTGCGGTGAACATCCTCAGTGGTCGTGCGTCGTGGTTTGTGGCGGCGCTGATAGTGGCCGAGGTGTTGTTTGCGCTCGCCGTTCATCTGACGAGAGGCCGTCTTCTGCCGATGGGCTTCGTGGCTGTTGTATGTTTGGTGACATCGTATTTCGTCGGCAATAGATACGCCCCCACACCTTTATACTTTCCTGCTGACATCTGGTCGGTCAACGAGGCATTGCTGGCTTTCTTCTTGTTGTATGCCGGCTACGTGTATCGTCATTTTGAAAAAGAAATCGATGGTGTGCCACAGCGTTGGCTCGTTGTGGTATCTGTTTTGACGGTAGTTGTGTTGAAGTTGTTTATTCTACACGGTTCGGAACAGATGGAGATAGGACTTATCACAGTAAGCAACTATCCACTTTTTGTTGCTGACATGCTTGCAGCAGTGTTTTTCATGGCCACCATTTTCAAGCAGATGCCGCGCATAGGCTTCCTTGCATGGACAGGCAGTCACACCTTGGTGTATTATTTCTTCTGCGGCGGAGTGCCCCTTGCCGTGTCGATGATGCTTGAGAGAGTCGGTTTTGCCTACAGCGGACTGCCGTCGCTCGCTGTGGCTTTCGTCCTCGTCTATCTCCTCGCCACCGCCGTAGCCTTCCTCTTCTATAGCTACACCACCATCGTCAGGCGTCCGGCGGGAGTCAGCGGCTGATGTCGACTACCACTTCGGGCGTGTTCCATGCCTTTACCCTCATTGTAAGAGCTTTGTTTTCGGGCAACATCGTGTCCATTACGACTTCGCGTCTTTCGCCGGGAAGGAGGCAGAAGAAGTTGTCGGTGAAGAACGTAGGTCTAACGGGTCTGCCGTCGCACGTGAGCTGCAGTTGAGTGAAAAACGCAATGTTCCTGCCTGTGTTCCTTATCGTCAGACGTGCGTATTGTCGTCCTCCTTCTATACATGTCTTGCTCTTCACAGTCAGTTTGCTTTGCTTCAGCTTTGCCAGACTCTCAAATCCCGACGTTGCGGGGCCGGTGAGAGTCTTGCGACCCTCGTACTTGTCGTTCGACCGCCAGTAGAAGTTGTCCGACACCTTGTTTCCTTTGTCATCGGTCAGAGTGAGGTGTATGAAGTGCACCTGTGAGATGTTTTTCGGGAAGTCGATTGCAAAAACATCGTTCACCACGCCGTCTTCCGGTATATCCACTTTCATTGTCTTGCTCCATACCTTTCTACTGTCGATGTCGTACACGTCGGCTGCGACGCTATACGCTTTATATTCCTTGTAGTGTTCGTTGTAAACGCTTACGGTGTTTTTCAAGTAGTCGAACTGCGCGTGCAGAGGCTGCAGGCTGTTCTGAGCGTAGTAGAGAGATGCTGTAGGCTCGAGGAAATAGTCGTAGAAGCGTCCGCACACCTGCCACACCGGACAGTTGTGGTACCAGAAGAGCAGTCCCGAGGCATAGCGGTCGCCGTAGTCATATTTGTTGTAGTTCCACGTCTCCCATATCGACTTCATGTTCATCGCTCCGACACACTGTCCTTTCTGCGAGAACTCCTCTATCGATGCCGACGGGCCGTACATGTTTGTCAGCTGCGTGTACATTGTCGTCATCAGATGGAATCCGCCTCCGTCGTGATAGTCCCACACCTCTTTATTCATCGGCCAGAGGTCTTCCTCGTCCATCATCTCTCTTAGCGATTCGGCGAGAGGTATAGTCGGCGCTCCGTATTCGGGGTTGAACCCGTCGATGCGACTGCCTCTGTCGGAGGCTGTGTTCTCGTAGTTCTGCATGGGGTTCACCTGTTTATACGGGCTTCCGTCGTGTATACCGTCGCACTCCGACTGCATCTGATATCCTCTTGTGCTGTCGAGGCGCATTATCGTTTCGCGTGCTCCCTGCATCTCTGTGCTCTCGTTCGACGACACATAGTATGCCAGCGCCGGATGGTTGCGCAGTCGCTTCACCGTGGCTTCTACGTTGGCAAGGTATGTCGCCCTGTCGTTGGGGTGTTTCGTGTCGCCCGTCATCCAGAACTCCGTCCATACGAGCAGCCCCATCTCGTCGCAGAGCTGATAGAAATAGTCCGATTCGGCAATGCCGCCACCCCAGAGACGTATGAGGTTTATGCCCGTCTGACGGGTGTATCGCAGTTCGGCATACATGCGCTCATCGTTGCTTCGCAGCATGGCCTCGGGTATCCAGTTGGTGCCGCGTATAAAAATTCTCTTGCCGTTGACGTAGAACTGTCTTGAATGGTCGGGAGTGTTCTGGTCGGATGTTATCTCTCTGATACCAAACCGAGTGTCGCTCTCATCGCTCACTACTCCGTCTACCATGGTCTCCATATGTAGGTCGTACATTTCCTGCCTTCCTTTATTTACGGGCCACCACAGACGCGGATTGTCTATGACGAGCTGCCGATATTCGTCGGCTGTGAACACTATCTCCTGTGTCTCGCCGCGGAACAGTTTCACGTTCTTTTCAAACATTATGCCAGTGCCTTTTATTTCTCCTTTCACCCGGCAGTCCAGCGTTCCCATTGTGGTGTTGCTCACTTCTACGCTCACCGTCGTCGTTGCCTGGTCGTAGGCAGGGTGTCGCAATGCTGTCTTCACAAAAGGATGACGCATCACTGCCTTGCCGGTAGCATATATGCTTATGCTTTTCCATATGCCAGTGTTTCTGTCGCGTATGCCGTCGCCGAAAGTGAAATCCCATCCCACGCTCATCAGCATCGTGGTATTCAGTCCGATATTCCCGTCGCCGCCATTGTGATATTCACCGTTTGCCGCACCCCAGTCTTTATAGGCTATTGTTCCTGGTACGTCGACTGGCATCACTTTCACGGCCAGGGCATTCTCTCCGCCAATCTTGGCCACGTCGGTGATATCGATATATTCCTCTTTGAACATTCCCTTCATCGATGCCATCAGTCTGCCGTTCACCCATATCTCTGCCCTGTAGTTTATGCCGTCAACCTGCATCCATACCCTCTTGCCTTTGTAGTCCTCGGGCACGTTGAACACCGTGCGCCACCAATAGGTGTAGAAGTCACGCCCTGTGATGGCAATGTCTGGAACGACACCATTGTTTATCTCGTTGTTCATCCCGTAGTATGGTTCTGGTACGACGTTGTTTGCCACGAGCGAGTTGAGCACCGTCCCAGGTACGATGGCGGGCATCCAGTCATCGGTATTATAGCTGACAGTCGATATCTCTTCGCCGCCCGTGTTCACGTCGCTGGCCTTTTTCATTGTCCACGTTTGTCGTCCGTTGTGGCCTGTCTGAGAATCGAGATAGATACGGTCGCTTCTCCGAGCGTCGTTCTGAGGCTGTGCCATTGTGCACAGAGAAAACAGTAATACCGAAAGAAAAGAAAATGTCTTCATTGAGCAGATGGAATAGGAGTGATGGATAGCTTGTGAATATTGTTTGTATTTGATTAAAAAATTCAGCTTACAGGAAGAATGCCCCTTCTTGTCGCAGGCGTTTTCTCAAGTAGTCTACGTCGATGGAATGCACATTGCCGTGTGTTTGGTCGATAGCATGCTTCGCTGCCATGCCTGCCGCCTCGCCAGTTACAAGGCAGCAGGGCATTATGCGTGTACTGCCATACACCTCGCCGTCGGCCGATATACAGCGTCCGGCCGTGAGCAGATTCTTCAGTCCGCGAGGCGTCAAACAGCGATACGGTATGCCATGCGATTCTCCCTTCTTATATCTCTCTGCAGGCTTCTTGCTGCCGTGGATGTCGATGTAGTAGCAGTTGCGCCCAATCTCATCGTCGAACTGTCGGCGTTCTCTCCAGTCGTCGCCGGTGAGGATATAGTCGCCGGTGATGCGTCGGCTGTCGCGTATGCCAAGCACTTCGGCCGTGCGACTGATGAATGCCTCCTGGAAGGTGTCGGGCCGATAGTCTTTCAGTGCCCTGAGATATTCGGCAGCTTTTTTCCTGCCCTCAATCATCGCGTCCGACACCTGCCATGGGTCGGTAGTGTCGAGTTGTATGTGTCCGGCGTTGAAGCTCAGTTGCCCGTGGCCGGTAATACGACAGTTGGCATACGCATCCACCAAGGGATAATTTCCCGACTCGGCTGCTTCGAACAGTGGGCTGCGCCTGTCGCCGTTGGTGTCGATGTGAGTGCCTTTGAAAAAAGCCTTTTCGTCGACGCCTCCCATCGAGAAACACAGCGACGACAGTTGGTTGGTGCCTTTGTCGTCGTGTCCTCTGGAGTATTTTGCCCCTGCCCACATTGCCACGTCGCCATCGCCGGTGGCATCTATGAACACCTTTGCACGGAATGCCGTAAGTCCGTTTTTATTGGCCACTATTACAGCGTCGATAGTATCATCGGCCGACATCTCAACCTGGCATATACGTGAGAAGAACAGCACTTTTGCTCCCGAGCCGATTACCATCTGGTCGTAGACGGTCGTGAGATATTCAGGATTGATAGGCACCCAGTTCACATCTTTTTCCCTGACATACGGCACGGCTTTCTTCGATTCGTTGAGTATCTTTTCTGCCAGTCCGCGATAGATTATTCTTTCCCCATCGCTAAACGGCGACCACGTCGGTACCATGCCCGATGTTCCCAGTCCGCCGAGTCTGCCGTTCGACTCTATCAACAGAGTGCGTGCACCTTCGCGTGCTGCCGATATTGCGGCAGTGCATCCTGCTGGGCCGCCGCCGATAACGATGACATCCCAATCGCCCTCTGCGGACTTTATAATGTTCTTGTTTGTCTTCCATCTCTTGGCCATGCTGGGTAACGGCATCAATGCTCCAAGGGAGAGCATACCCATTTGTTTAATAAAATTTCTTCTCGATGGCATAGTGTTTTTAATTCTTGGAGTGAGGAGTGTGGAGTGAGATATGCATATAATACGTCTACTTGTCTACTTATTAGGGTATAGAATTAACCGACGCATACAAATTTACATGAATTAGTTGACGTATACAAATTTTCTGCTCTTTATATATTAAGTTCTTTGGCGAAAAAAGTGCCTGCCGAAGGTTTTCACCCCAGCAGACACTTTTTTACCATTCATATACTTAATAACCTTCGTTCTGATCAGTCTCTTCTGTGAGAGCGTCGTTATACTGGAATTCAGTCACAGGAATAGGCCAGTAGAAGTGCATCGCCTGGACGTCCTTGTTCTTATATTCCTTGATGCGTTCTTCAGCTATTCCGACCCTACAGAGATAGAGCCAGCGCTTAGCCTCGTTCATACATTCGTAGCCCTGTTCGTCGACAACGAGGCGCAGGAATTTGTCGAACGATGTATAGTCAGCCAGTTGGAAATCTACTGGCGATGCTGTATTCTGGTCGTATCCATAGGCACGGCGGTGTACCTTGTTCACATATTCTATAGCCTCCTGAGTGCCAGCATTTGTCTGTCGTGCCACAGCCTCGGCATAGTTGAGCAGCACGTCGGCATAGCGTATCACTGGCCAATCGTTGCCTGCACCAACTTTATCCAATGCCTTCGGGTCGTAGTACTTGCAGAAGATGTACGTCTGGCAGCCGGCATTCAGACCAAAGTCGAGGGGCAGAATGTTGTACTCCTTGCGGAAATCGGCATCGTCCCAGTCTTGAATCATCTTATTATTCTCAAGAGCATACAGGCCATACCATCCAATTCCATTGGCAAGCATCGGTTGTCCGTTAATCACTGCCTTAGGATGTGCGCAACACATAACGAACTGCCAACCCATTCCAGATGTGGTGTTGTCGTTTTTTAGATAGAAGATTTCCTCGGGTGACACACTGATATTGGCGCCGAATACCTTTTCAAAATCACGAGCCTTCGTCACCTTTGTCAGCGAGTATTTTTTGCTGTCTATCACCGTTTTTGCGGCTGCGGCGGCTTCGGGATATTGTTTTCGTTGTAGATAAACGTCTGCCAGTAGAGCGTAAGCGGCATATCTGCACGGAGTGCCCGATAGTCGTGGCACCTCAGGAGCATTCTCTGTAGCAAACTTCAGGTCATCAATGATGAAAGCATAGATTTCTTCAACGGAACTCTTGCCCATATTATATTCGTCCATGTTTTTCTCTGTGCGCAGAGGAACATCTTTGTAGAGTCTGACCAGGTAATAGTAAGAGAAAGCACGCAGGAATCTTAGCTCTCCGATGTAGCTTGCCTTTTGTGCTTCGTTCATCATAGAAGCTTCTGGAAGGCGTTCGATAGCTATGTTACAGTCGCGAATACTCTTGTACAGAGTCGACCAGATGGTACCTGCACGAGTGACGTTGCTTGCGGTTTTCAGTCCATAGTATTCACTGATTTCTGTCCACGAACCACGTCCGTAGGAATAGTCGGCAGAAGCTTCCTGCATGGTGCAGAATTCCATGTTGTTGAAAGCGTTTCTATATTTATCAAGCGCTGCGAGCACAGCGGCGTCGGCCTCTTTTGGTGTGTTGTAGAATGTTTCGGCGGCAACCGACTTAGGGTTCTCGTCGAGCAAATCGGAGCACGACACAAAAACCGAACATATTACGAATGCAAATATTACTTTTTTCATAATTTTTTTCTTTTTAGAATTCTAATTTTGCTCCTATTGTGAATGTTCTAACGCTTGGGTAGGTCAAAAAGTCGTAACCTCTTTGAGTGTCGTTATTCCAAGAACTGATATCGGGATCTTGACCGGAATAGCTTGTAATTGTGAAGAGGTTTTGAGCGCTGACATATACTCTTGCTCTACGTAGCCACTTGTTGACACCCAGTTTGTTTACTGGCAGGTTGTAGCCCAATGATATATTTTTCAGTCGAAGGTATGATCCGTCTTCCACAAAGCGGTCAGAGACTCGTATGCTCTGCTTGCTTGTAAGTTTCGGGTACTTTGCCGCGGCATTCTGCTCTGCAGAGTTGGATGCGCTCCAATGGCTGTTGTATACATCGATGCTATAGTTCATAGGTGTGGCATAGTCGAGATTCTGAAACTCCGTGATGTTGAAGATTTCATTACCCTGACTACCTTGGAAGAAAATGTTCAAGTCGAATCCTGCATAGCTCAATGATGTAGTCAGACCGTAAACGAAGTCGGGATTAGGATTGCCGGAGATGACTTTGTCGTCGTTTGTATATGAGCCGTTGCCGTCGCGATCAAGATAAGTAAGCATACCTTTCTCATCGTAACCTGTTTCGGTGTATGTATAGAACGCACCGAGTGGCTCGCCTTCGCGTATTAGAGAAATGTTGTCTGAGCAGTATGCTAATCCGGGATTGCCGGTATAGAGCTCTTGGCCGTTATATAGCTTTTCAACCCTGTTACGGTTGGTGGCGATGTTGGCGCCTGCTGTCCAGACCAACTTATTTGTGCGGATAATATCGCCGTCAACTGCTAATTCAAATCCCTTGTTGCTCATTTTTCCAATGTTGCGCAGGGTGGTGTCGTAACCTGTAGAACCTGGTAAGCTGACGGAATTGAGAAGATCGCGTGTCATCTTGCTATAATAGTCGGCGGTAACGCGAAGACGGTTATCGAAGAATCCTGCGTCTACACCGATGTTCCATTGTGATGTTGTCTCCCATTTCAGCGACGATGGTAGTTGGGTGCTTGCGGCATAGTAGGTAGCCACACCTTTTGTGCCGATCGGTGACTTTCCTTGTGCAAGCATGTTGAGGGTGGCATAAGGCTCGATGGCTGTAGATCCTGTTTCACCATAACCTAGGCGAAGTTTAAGGTTGGAGATTTGCTTTATGTTCCTCATGAATGGTTCGTCGGAAATTCTCCATGCAAGAGCTGCCGAAGGGAAGTATCCCCATTTGTTACCTTCCGAATAGCGTGACGATCCGTCGGCACGTATGCTGAATGTGGCGAGATAACGCCCTTTGTAAGCATAATTTACACGACCGAGCCATGATATAAGTGTCCATTTTTGATAGCTTGTTGACGGAGTTCCAAATGCTGCTGCTGCACTGAGTTGGTCTGAACCTGGTGCATCGCTGAGAAAGTCACTACCAGAGGCTGATACCGCTCTGCGCTGATACTCTTGGTACGTGAAACCACCCATCAGATTAAGGTCGTGATCTTCACCGAGGTCGAACGTGTAGTTGGCAATGTTTTCATTGATAATCGTACGTAATGACGTCGATGTTACAGAAGCACTATTCGATCCCCATTGATATTTCGAGGTTCGATAAGAATCGCTTCTATAGTCGTTACTCTCCACGCCGAGTGACGGTTTGAACGAGAATCCACGGAATGGCTTCCAAATTATGGCAGCGATGATGTTTGAAAGGTGTGCGCGTGTAGCGCTGGAGGTCTCGTTTATGAGAATCATGGGATTCCATAGATTGCTCGAAAGGATGGAATAGGTTGTTCCAAGCGAGGTATAGCTTCCGTCATCATTGTATGGGCGGAGAATGGCGGGGGTGAAATATGCGGCGCTAAGCAATGAATTACCGCGGTTACCTCCAGAGAGAGAACTATGTGATGTAGTTTTTGTGCTGGTGTAGCCCATATTGAGGTCTACGTGCAACCATTTGTTGATGTCGTGGTTGATGATACTGCGCAGGTTATACTTGTTGTATCCAGTGCCTTTTATGATACCATCACGCAGCATTGCCGATCCGCTTATCAACACCTTTGTCCGCTCATTGCCTGTGCTGACGGTGACGTTATGGTTTTGTATTGGAGCCGAAGAGAACACTGCCTCTTGCCAGTCGAACCCTTCGCCGAAGGCAGCCACCTGCTCGTCGGTGAAGAATTCATGCGGAAGTGTTTTTGGGTTTCATAAATAACTGATACACAGACGGAAACACAATACCTTCAAAATTGAACGGTACAAAAAAGTGCAATAGCGAAAAAAGGGAAATCTAAGAGTTTTGCGGAGCAAAACCAGCCTTCAATAATGAGAAATAATTAACAAGTTGTTAAGATTATTTAACTTTCGATTTTAAGGCAATTTTGCCGTTTGCCAAGTCCAACTGACAATAGGAGGTCATTTTAAGGCTTTGCAGATAGCACGAAAATCAACGAAAAATAAGGTTCATGTACCGCCGTTGTATCTCGGATGCTCTAAGTATTTGGGATTCAACGACGGTTAATAATTCAAAGTCAACTTTGGATAATCCAAACGGCTGTCAACTTTCTTTTTTGTTGACTGCTGTTTGTTTGCCGTGTCAATC
>CACZRN010000033.1 GCA_902783625.1 uncultured Prevotellaceae bacterium | reverse complement strand
CTTACTTTTATTTATTTCGCCTGAGGCACGCCAGTAATCTTCCTAAAGAAATACCACTTGCGGTTACTCTCATCAATTAAATCCATTTTGAAAGATTTTGTTACCGATTATGAAAGATTTCTGTCCGAAGGACACTCCTTTAGAACACGAATACGAGATTAACAAAGAAATCTGACAAAAAAGAGTTGCTATAACAGCCTTACCTTTTCTATTTCACCTGAGACGGGATTTCGGTAATACCATTCTGAATACAGACGATCAGGCCCGAAATTGATCAACATACCATAGGGCATATGAGTCAAATTCATGTAATTCCATAATTGTCGACGATGAGGAGTATCCACATGATTCATCGCCTTCAGTTCAACAATGATATTATCGTCTACTACAAGGTCCATCCTGTAAGTCTGGTCTAACTGGACATTCTCCCAAAATATCGGAAGAGCAACCTGTTCACAGACTTTATGCGATTTCTGTTCGAGCAAATACTTCAGTGCAGCCTCATAAGCCGACTCCAACAACCCTGGTCTGTACTTATTGTAAACAGTCATTGCCACACCTGTAATCTCCCTAAAGAAAGACCACTTGCGGTTACTCTCATCAATTAAATCCATTATGAAAGATTTTGTTACCGATTATGAAGGATTTCTGTCCGAAGGACACTCCTTTAGAATACGAATCCGAGGTTAACGAAGAAATATGCCTTATGTGCCAAGGTGTTGTAGCCCAGTGAAGCTCCCAACGGACCGAACATGCTGTTATAGGCATAGCTCACCTGCGTACCGATGAGCGGACCATGGTCGAATATATCCTTCAGCTCGGCACCACGCTGCGCACCAACCACCTTCAGCATGACATAGTTGTTTGTAGCTATGCGCTGCTGCAACTTCAATTGGGCAGCTATGAACTTCGACTCTATCGACTCCATGTGCCCTACTCCCACAAATGGCATCTGCCAGTTGTCGTAGTGACCGAACCAGTCGCCACCGACAAAGTTCTCGAGACAGAACGGCTGATCGTCGCCAAAGAGCAGACGGCCATAAAACATTGGCTGGATGGAGAAACGACTGGTAATCGGGAACGACATACGCCACATGGCATAGATGTCAGTGAGGCCCACATGACCAGCATATTTCACGAAGTTATCAGTGTGGTACTCATAGCCTGCCTCGAATTTCGCACCGCGCGAAGGGAATGTCCAATTATCCTCTGAGTTGTAGTCGACATGACCGAAGTAGCTCAATAGATGCTCATCGGTGACATCGCCCACCTCGTATTGAGTGTTGCGGTCAACAAGTACATCTACATAGTGATAATAGTCGAAACGCGTTCCGAAAGTGATATTGAAATTGCGCAGGTCAAACAAGTTCAGCGCCAGGTTGACGGTATGCTTGCCATAGCGGAGGTTGAAGACACGGCTGCCTTTGTTAAAGACGTCGAGGTCGGCCTGAAGGAACGAATACGACAATCGAGAAGCATTGCGACCTTTGTGAAAATAATTAAAGCCGCCTTCGGCCTTGATTCGCTTTCCGAGCCTCAGCATTGCATCGAACCCATACGGCTTTCCTGCTGGCATCCACTGTCCCAACATTTGCATCGACACACGTTCCTCTGAGTCGTAGCGCAACCCGAGACTACCCTTAATAATGTGGTAGTTTGTGTTGTCGTCGTCCTCCGGCTCAGGCATTACCATCGAGCCCGCAGGCATTGGCATACGCTCGGGACGGTAGTCGTCGGGAAGACCAATCTGTCGCTTCAGTTCCATCAACTCGTCCCAATGAACCATTGCCTCCTCTTCGCCCCTGCGGATAAGGGTGTCGATGGCCACGTGAGTGAACGAGGCTGCCGAATAGCCCTTTGTATTCACTCGGATGGCGACATCTGTCATGGCAAGGTTTTCGTCGTACTTGTTCTTACAGTTCACATCGACGATCTGCCCAAGCACACTTGCACTCGACTTCAGTTCGTCGGCAGTCTTCGGAGCGCCCTGCACGGTGACACCGATAATCACATCGGCACCCATCTGCTTTGCGATGTCGGCAGGATAGTTATTGCGCAGACCGCCGTCGACGAGCAGCATGTCGCCCTTCCTGATAGGTGTGAACACTGCAGGTATCGACATACTGGCACGCATAGCCTCGGCAAGTGAGCCGCTATGGAAGTCGTACTCGGTGTTGTCGATTATGTTTGTTGCGACACATGCAAATGGAATCGGAAGTGTATTGAAATCAACCGAATCGGGTATTCCTGCGGTAAGCGCACCGAAGAGTCGGGCAAGGTTCTTACCTTCTATGACTCCTCCCATATTGCTTGCTATACCTTTGTCATCCAAGATAAATGTCTTCGACAGGGCATAGGTGTTCTGCATCCTGCGCTCATTGAGGAACGGGCTGCGCAGACTCTGCCTGTCGGAGAGCAACAGAGTCCAGTCTTGCAAGCGTACCATGGAATCGAGACGCTCGGAGTCGTAGCCGAGAGAATAGAGTCCGCCGACGATGGAGCCCATTGAGGTGCCGGTGATGATGTCGATAGGAATGCCTGCGCGCTCAATCACTCGCAATGCTCCGATATGGGCCATACCCTTTGCGCCGCCGCCACTAAGAACGACAGCGACTTTCTTGCGCTCTGTCTGTGCCGACACCGATGTGGCAACGAAAAGCGCAACTATGAATATCAAAAAGAAATTCCTCGCTTTCATACATCTAAGGTCTAATGGTTATCAAATCTGTGTTGTGCCAGTTGTTCATAACGTGTACCCGGACGGCCGTAGTTGGCATAGGGGTGTATGCTTATCCCGCCGCGTGGGGTGAACAGTCCGGTCACCTCAATGTACTTGGGATCCATCAGTCGGATGAGGTCCTTCATAATGGTGTTGACGCAGTCTTCGTGGAAGTCGCCGTGGTTGCGGAAGCTGAAGAGATAGAGCTTCAGGCTCTTGCTCTCCACCATACGCACGTCGGGGATGTATTTGATGACTATCTCTGCGAAGTCGGGCTGTCCTGTTATCGGGCAGAGGGTTGTGAACTCGGGGCAGTTGAACTGCACCCAGTAGTCGTTGTCCTTATGTTTGTTCTCGAAAGTCTCGAGCACCTCGGGGGTGTAGTTGTCGGAGTATTTCGTCTCTTTTCCGAGTGCCTGCAGGCCTTCATTCTTACGTGTATCGCTCATAATTTATATACTGAATACTTTGAAAATATTGTAACTCACATGCTCGTCGTAGACATCGACGCCTTCCACCTGTTTTACGTACTTAACCACCTTCACCGTCAGTGGCAGGACGATGATTTCGTAGCCGGTCTTGAGCACCACTTGCCAGAGCATCAGCCATGGCAGTTCGCTCGTAGGGATGATGCCGTAGAAGGCGAGTGGGAAGAATATCAGCGAGTCTATCGACTCTCCGAGGACAGAGCTCCACACTGCCCTCACCGTGAAGCGATGGCCTTGGTCTCTTATCTTCATGCGGCTCATCACGTAGGCATTCATAAAGCTACCGCAGAGGAACGCCAGGAACGAGGCGCATGCTATGCGCGGTGCAAGGCCGAAGATGGCGTGGAAGCCTTCGTGGTTCTGCCAGTAGGGGGCGGCAGGAATCATGTCGCACAACGCACCGACGGCAACGAAGAAGAAGTTCATGATGAACCCCAGCCAGATGAGAAACCGTGCACGGCGGAATCCCCACACCTCGCTGACGCAGTCGTTGATAATGTAAGAGATTGGAAAGACGAGCAGTCCGCCCGTCACTGAGATAGAACCAAGAGCAATCTGCTTGGTTCCCAAAATGTTTGCCAATATCAGGCAGACACAAAAAAACACGCCCATAAACATGAAGAGCATGCTCACCGATGATGATTCTTTCTTCATTTTCTTGTTTTGATAAAGGGGGTTTAGCAAGCACCCCTGGTTAGTTGTTAAATGCGGAACTACCAAATTCCGGGCGCAAAATTACGAATAAACGAGAGAAAAAACAAATAAAAACTTGTTTTTCTTTTTTTTTCCGAGTGAGAGTAAGTTCATAACGCTAGTTATAAAATTACTAAAAAAAATTAATATAATCGTACTTCTCATGGAAAAAACATAACTTTGCGTTCAAATTTAACGCATAAACATTATAAACAAGATGAAACGACTATTTACGTTTGCCGTCGTGCTGACCATAGCAGCAGCCGTGTCGGCACAGATGAAGTTCACGGTGAAGGGCGTTGCTGCACCTGCATCGAAACAAGTCATGTGGGGAAGTATGACTGTCAGAGGAGCTGCTCCCCAGACGGCCGACGTTGCCGATGGCAAGTTTACAATCACAGGCGAGGGCGAGAAGGGCGACATCTGCGTCGTCATCGACCGCGAGAATCGCATGCAGAGCTTCTTTGTCGTCGATGCCGAGGAGATCACCATCGACATGAATACCGACGTGATGACCGGCGGAGAGCTCAACACCAAGCTCACCGAGGCAATGCAGGCAGTCATAAAGATCTCTGAGCCGGGCGGATTTGACAAGTGCCTGGAGGTGCTGAAGAAGAACAAGGACAACTGCGTGGGAGCCTTCATGCTCAGCCAGATACAATACGGACTCAAGTACGACCAGCTGGAGCAGCTCCTCAGCGAAGACGCTCCATACCTGAAGCACCCGCTTGCACAGGGGGCAAAGAAGTATCTGGAGTCGTTCGCACTGCGCAAGCCGGGACAGATGTTCAAGGACCTTGAGGAGAACGACATCGACGGCAAGCCGCATAAGCTGAGCGAGTATGTGGGCAAGGGCAACTATGTGCTCGTCGATTTCTGGGCATCGTGGTGCGGACCATGCATGGCGGAGATGCCCAACGTGAAGGCAAACTACGAGAAATATCACCCGAAAGGATTTGAGATAGTGGGTCTGTCGTTCGACCGCGACGCCACGAAATGGAAGGAATGCATCGCCAATAACGGCCTCAACTGGATTCAACTCAGCGACTTGAAGTTCTGGAACAGCATCGCCGCAACCACCTACGGCATACACAGCATACCCGCGTCGATACTCTTCGACCCCGAGGGAAAGATTGTCGACTGCGACCTGCGCGGCGAACGCCTCGGACAGACACTCGCCGAGATATACGGCGAATGAGAGAGCACGTCGGCAGGTGAACACCACCAAAAGAATCTCTCGACGACAACGCCAATATATCCATAGTCAAGTACATGGGCTTTGTACTCACAGTACATGACTCTTGTACTCACAGTACATGGCTTTTGTACTCACAGTACATGGGCCTTGTACTGCCGTCGACAGGATTTCCTTTCGCCGGCAATAGCACTCTCTAACGCCGCGAAGCGACCCGGGAAGCCGCAGAGAGAAACAGGACAGAAAACGAATAACATATAATAAAGCATCAGAGATATGAAGAAAAACATTGGAAAGTACAACGCCGCCTTCCCCACCCCGATCGTTGTCGTGGGTGCCATGGTAGAGGGAAAGCCGGCATGGTTTGAAGTGGCATGGATAGGAATCGGCGACAGCGACATCGTCACACTGAGCGTCACACCGTCGCACTACACCTGTCAGGGTATCAACGAAAACAAGGTACTGAGCATCGCCCTTACCAACGAGAAGACTCTCCAGCGTGCCGACTACGTGGGTATCGTCAGCGGAAAGAAGGTCGACAAGAGCGAAGTGTTCGCATGGACACCCGGCGAACTGGGCGCACCGATAATCGACGACGCCGACGTGGTGATGGAGTGCGAACTCCTCGACACCTACACGCAGCACGGAATGAACCTCCTCGTCTGCCGCGTGAAGAACACCTACGTCGAAGAAGACAAGCTCGACGAGAAGGGAAAGATAGACTACGACAAGGTGAAGCCAATCCTCTTCGAGCCGCGCTTCAACTACCTGCGCACGGGAGAAATACTCGGACCGTGCATCAAGCCAGGAAAGGAATACGCAAAATAGCATCATCAGCCAAACCATCGGAAGCATCGCATCGCAGGACATGACACGTGCCAGATGCGATGCTTTTGCAAAGAAAACCATCTACTTAGATACCATTAATCAAAGAAATGAAAAAGACAACAGCAATACTTGCAGCTGCATTCTCACTCATGTGCTCATGCAGCCTGAACCAAAACACCGAATACAACAAGCCATTCCCACTGAAACCCAACCTCGACAACTCGCTCCTCGCTAAGTGGGCGAAGAAGGAGGTGCTGGCGTCGAAACTGATCGACGACATGGAGGGCGACAGCCTCTGGAGCGTGGGCAAAGGGACAGCAAAAATATCGTATACCACAGAGAACTTCAAAGACGGCCGGAGGGCTCTCAGATACCAAAACTCTATGCTCGACAGCGCATACATCGCATCGGTCCGCACACCATGGGGATCGTTCGGAGGAGGACAGGGAGGAGAGACTTTCGCAAGCATATGGTTCGACACGCCGCAGGACTGGAGCCAGTACAACCGAGTATCGGCATGGGTGTATATTCATCCATCGAAGAACCCGAACGTTCACTTCGCCATCGACATCAACGTAGACGACGACCCCGACGAGACACTCACTCCTGGCAGGGAGATGAACGTAGACATACCACAGGGCCAGTGGTGCAACGTGCTATGGGACATCGACTACATGCGCCGCGACAAGGTGCGCCAGTTGCTGTTCTGCCAGACGAACATAGGCTACGACCGCGAAATGGGCGAACAGAACGTGACGATAGACATCGACAGGATAGAACTGCAGCGAGTGGAGCCCGACAACTACTCAGGATGGGACATCCGGGAGGGCGACTTCGCATTCTCACACATTGGCTACCGGCCAGACGACAAGAAAGTGGCAATCACCGGAGCAGGAAAAGAAGACTTCTTCGAACTCCTCAATGAGAAAGGCACCATTGCTTATACTGGTAATGTCAAGGAGGTGAACAACAAGGGGAACGTCTTTACTGCGCTCGACTTCTCCGACTTCCGTGAGCCTGGAACCTATCGCATCAAGTTTGGAGATGCCGTGTCGCGACCGTTCCCCATCGCCGACGACGTGTGGCTCCACCCCATGTTCAGCGCACTGAACTTCTACTATTGCCAGCGCTGCGGCCACAAGGTGGAGGGCATCCACAGCATCTGCCACCAGGACATGCAGGGTGTCTACGGCGATGAGAAGAAAGTGATAAACGGCGGATGGCACGACGCCGGCGACCTGTCGCAGGGATTCTGGCGCACTGCCGACGGATGCATCGCCCTGATGAGGTGCCTCGACGCCGTGGAGGGCAACGGAAACCTGAAGAAGAGAATCGCCGACGAGGCAGCGTGGGGAGTGGAATGGCTTCTGAAAACGCGCTTTGCCGACGGACGACACATCAGCTGGGCAACACAGCGCATCTACTCCGACAACGTCGTGGGAAACTACGACGACGTGGTAGTGCAGGCCGATTGGAACGCGTGGGAGAACCTCCAGGGCGCAGTGGTGTTCCTGATGGCGGCTGACAAGCTGAAAGGACTGTCGTCGCGAAAGAAGGAAATGGAAGAGGCTGCCGTCGACAACTGGCAGAAAGTCGTCGACAGCCACACCGACTGGTCGAATGTGGGCTATCAGGAATCGGCATGGGGAGCAACGGCCTCGGCAATGCTCTACAAACGCTACGGCGACGAGAAATACAAGGAGGCGGCACTGCGCTACGGACGTCTGCTCACAGAGACACAGGAGAGGGAATTCAAGGAAGAAATACCTATCACGGGATATTTCTACAACGACAACGCCCACAATGGCATCATACGCAACAGCCACGCCGCCTTCGACGAGATAACGATGATTGCCTTCAGCACTCTCTGCCAGACATTCCCCGAGGAGAAGGAGTGGATCGACTGGTATAGCGGCGCGGCCATCTATGCCGAGTACTTCCTGAAGCGCGGCAGCGGCTACACAGCGCCGTTCAACATCGTGCCCAACTGCGTCCTACGCCGCGCCGACATGGAGGCAATGAAGCCTGCCGACGGAAAACCGAACTACTATCTCAAGCAGTATGAGGACGGCACGCAACTGAATGCCAACTACGCCCTGCGCACGTTCCCCGTGTGGGACAACTACTCCTTCCATGGCGGCAACAACTGCCTCCTGGCCACCTCCTGGGCACTGGCCGAAGCTGCCACACTCGTCGGCGACAAGGCAGGACTCGACCTGGCAAAGCAACAGCTGGAGTGGATAGTCGGACGCAACCCGTTCGGGCAGAGCATGATGTACGGCGTGGGATACGACTTCTCGCCGATGTTCGTATATTGCACACACAACATCGTGGGCGCAATACCCGTGGGAGTGGACTCCTACAAAGCCGACGAACCCTTCTGGCACGGGGCAAACTACGCCACATACAAAGAGATATGGATAGAGCCGGTCAGCCGATTCCTCGGTACTCTCTCTTCCTACCTGTCGGGCATGAAGCGGAAAGCATTTACAAATGCCATAATGACACACGAAGGCAACAAGGCCAAAATCCACATCGAAGGCAGGGGAAAGCACCAGCTCGAACTGCGGACATACAATGTCAAGACCGACTTCACAACGAAGGAGGTGAAACTGTCGGGCAAGAAGGACATAGAGTTCGGATTCTCCATCGACGACACTGGCAAGCCTTACGTCATCGTACTCATCGTCGATGGCGACACAGAACACACGACCACCATCTGCGGAGCAAGACACTGAGAAAAGTACATAAGCCATGTACTGCAAGTACTGAAACCTTGTACTCCGAGTACATGGGCCTTGTACTCCGAGTACAAAGGCCATGTACTGCAGCCGGCACAACCACACAAAACAAGGAGGAGAGCGCCCAATGGGATGCTCTCCTTCCTTGTAAAGATGCCACAGCCCGGCCTTAGGAGAGACGAGGGAGTGCATATAAAAAAATGAGAAGCCTTCTACTGAAGACTTCTCAATCGTGGTAGGGACGGCCGGGCTCGAACCGGCGACCTCTGCAATGTGACTGCAGCGCTCTAAACCAACTGGGCTACGCCCCTATTTTCGGAAACCGACTGCAAAATTACACGTTTTTCGCGAATCGCCAAAGATTTTTCCGATTTTTCTGACAGGAAAAACAATTAACAGATATAAAAAAAGTAAAAATGGCTATGTTTCGGGAATTTTGTTGTACCTTCGCAGCCGTATATTATACATTATTTATTTATATGAACGTTTTAGAACTTAGCGAACAAGAGATAGGACGCCGTCAAAGTCTTGAAGAACTGCGGGCAATGGGCATCAACCCCTACCCCGCCGCAGAATATGTGACCGACGCGTTTTCAACAGAGATCAAAGAAAACTTCAGCGACGAGGCCGAGCCGCGCCATGTGAGCATCGCAGGGCGCATGATGAGCCGACGGGTAATGGGCAAAGCATCGTTTGCCGAACTGCAAGACTCGAAAGGAAGAATACAGGTCTACATCACCCGCGACGACATCTGCCCAGGGGAGAACAAAGACATGTACAACGCCGTGTTCAAGCGACTGCTCGACATTGGCGACTTCATAGGAGTGCGCGGCACAGTATTCCGCACTCAGACAGGCGAGATATCCGTCCACGCTAAGGAACTGACACTTCTCTCCAAAAGCCTCAAACCGCTCCCTATCGTGAAATACAAAGACGGAGTGGCCTACGATAAGTTCGACGACCCCGAGCTCAGATACCGTCAGCGCTACGTCGATCTGGTGGTGAACGAGGGCGTGAAGGAAACATTCTTGCAGCGTGCAACGGTGATACGCACCATGCGCCGCGTGCTCGACGAGGCAGGATACACCGAGGTAGAGACCCCTACCCTGCAGATGATAGCCGGAGGAGCAAGCGCACGGCCGTTCATGACTCATTTCAACGCGCTCAACCAAGACATGTACATGCGCATAGCAACAGAGCTCTACCTGAAGCGACTCATCGTGGGCGGCTTCGAAGGCGTGTACGAGATTGGCAAGAACTTCCGCAACGAAGGAATGGACCGCAACCACAATCCCGAGTTCACATGTATGGAGCTCTACGTGCAGTATAAAGACTACAACTGGATGATGTCGTTCACGGAACGCCTGCTCGAGACCATCTGCATAGCCGTGAACGGTAAGCCGGAACGCGAGATCGACGGCAACATTATATCCTTCAAAGCCCCCTACCGCCGACTGCCAATCCTCGATGCCATAAAGGAAAAGACCGGATTCGACTGCGACGGCAAGACCGAAGAGGAGATACGCGCCTTCTGCAAAGAGAAAGGCATGGAGGTTGATGAAACCATGGGCAAGGGCAAGCTCATCGACGAGCTCTTCGGAGAGTTCTGCGAAGGCACGTTCATCCAGCCCACCTTCATTACCGACTATCCTGTGGAGATGTCGCCACTGACCAAGATGCACCGTTCAAAGCCCGGACTGACAGAGCGTTTCGAGCTGATGGTGAACGGTAAAGAGCTGGCCAACGCTTATTCAGAGTTGAACGACCCCATCGATCAGGAGGAGCGCTTCAAGGAACAGATGCGACTGGCCGACAAGGGCGACGACGAAGCAATGATAATCGACCAAGACTTCCTGCGCGCACTGCAGTATGGCATGCCGCCGACAAGTGGTATAGGCATAGGCATCGACCGACTGGTGATGCTCATGACAGGCAAGACGTTCATTCAGGAAGTGCTCTTCTTCCCGCAGATGAAGCCTGAGAAGAAAGCACCGAAGAGCACCGTGGCCGAATGGCAGGAAATCGGTGTGACGGAAGAATGGGTGCCTCTGTTCAACAAGGCAGGATATTATCTCGTGCAGGACATCCGCGACGTGAAAGCACAGAAACTGCAGATGGACGTGTGCGGAGTGAACAAGAAATACAAGCTCGGACTCGAAAACCCGAAGGTCGAACAGTTCCAGGAATGGATTGAACGGATTAACGGATTGACGGATTAACAGATTGACAGATTAACGGATTAACATATCACAAATGTAATCATAATTATCAATTCTCAACTTTCAATTCTCAACTTTGATAAATGTATAACTGCGGACGGATAGCTATAATCGGCGGCGGAAGCTGGGCAACAGCGATAGCCAAGATAGTGGTGAGCCACACCCACCACATCGGATGGTACATGCGACGCGACGACAGGATAGAAGACTTCCGTCGCATGGGGCACAACCCTGCATACCTCACAAGTGTGAGGTTCAATGTCGATGAGATATACTTCTCGTCCGACATCAACAAGATAATCAAGGCCTACGACACCCTGGTATTCGTTACCCCTTCACCTTATCTGAAGAACCATCTTAAGAAGGTGAAGACACGGCTGCGCGACAAGTTTATCATCACCGCAATCAAGGGTATCGTGCCCGACGACAACGTCACCTGCTCGGAATATTTCCACCGCGCTTATGACGTTCCCTACGAGAATCTCGCCTGCATCGGAGGTCCGAGCCATGCCGAGGAAGTGGCAATGGAACGACTGTCGTACCTCACCGTAGGCTGCGCCGACCAAGAGAAAGCGCAGGCATTCACCGAGGTGCTGTCGTCGGAATTCATAAAGACCAAGACAAGCAACGACCTCATAGGCATTGAGTACTCCTCGGTGCTGAAGAATGTCTATGCCATCGCCTCGGGTATCTGCAGCGGACTGAAATACGGCGACAACTTCCAAGCCGTGCTGCTCGCAAACGCTGTGCAGGAGATGTCGCGATTCCTGCAGACTATAAACCCTGCCGAACGCAACGTTTACGACTCTGTCTATCTGGGCGACCTGCTCGTGACGGGCTATTCAAACTTCTCGCGCAACCGAACATTCGGCACGATGATAGGCAAAGGCTATTCGGTGAAGTCGGCGCAGATAGAGATGGAGATGATTGCCGAGGGATATTTCGGCACTAAATGCATGAAGGAAATCAACCGCCACATGCACGTCAACATGCCTATTCTCGATGCCGTGTATAACATTCTCTACGAGCGCATATCGCCGCAGATAGAGATAAAACTGCTCACCGACTCGTTCAGATAGACAGCAAAAAGAAAGCCTCCAAAAATCTACAGAAATCCCAATTAAATTATTCTTATTATTTTTGATAATTTTTGGAGGTTTCTTACAAATCATCCCCCAACCTACCGTCCTTTGCCAAAAAATATTGCGCCCATTGAAAAGAAGAGCCTCCGAAAATCTACAGAAATCAAAAATATAATTACTCTTCTTATTTTTGACAATTTTTGGAGACTTCTTACAGTTTCTCTCCCTATTTATCGGCCTTTCGCAATAACTTTCACTTTTCAACTTTCAACTTTCAACTAAAAACCCCTTATTTAAACCCATTCCAGATAAAAACGCTCATTTTTCGACGTTTTTTGTCTTTTTCGCCCATTTCACCAGTTTTTTCCACTTTTTCGCTAAAACCCTCTAACTCTCTCTGTCTCAACTCCCTACGCGCCTTTTGATTAGTAAAGTCCCCCTCTGGGGGATTAGGGGGCTCCCATTAAAGAGGCTCTTTAATGCCATTAAAGTGCCCAAGTAACAGCCTTAAAGTGCCCATCTAATGCCATT
>CACZRN010000032.1 GCA_902783625.1 uncultured Prevotellaceae bacterium | reverse complement strand
TAACGAGATTGAGAAGAAATGGCAGCAGTACTGGGTTGAGAATAAGACTTACAAAATCACAGAGCGTGCCGACAAGAAGAAATTCTATGTGTTGAACATGTTTCCCTACCCCAGTGGTGCGGGACTCCACGTGGGCCATCCCCTCGGATATATAGCCAGTGATATCTATGCCAGATATAAGAGGCTGAGGGGATTCAACGTGCTGAACCCCATGGGTTATGATGCCTACGGTCTGCCTGCTGAGCAGTATGCCATACAGACAGGACAGCATCCGGCAGTGACCACCGAGGGGAACATCAACCGCTACCGCGAACAGCTGGACAAGATCGGATTCTCGTTCGACTGGGACCGCGAGGTGCGCACCTGCGACCCGGGATATTACAAATGGACGCAGTGGGCTTTTCAGAAGATGTTCGGCTCGTTCTATTGCAACAGTTGCCAGAAGGCACAGCCGATAGAGAAGCTCATCAGACACTTCGAAGAGAAGGGTACCGACGGCCTCGACGTGGCACAGAGCGAGGAACTGACGTTCACCGCCGACGAGTGGCGTAGCTGGGACGAGAAGCGCCGGCAAGAGGTACTCATGAACTATCGCATAGCATATCTCGGTGAGACGATGGTGAACTGGTGCCCCGGGCTTGGCACTGTGCTGGCCAACGACGAGGTGGTCGACGGCGTAAGCGTGAGAGGAGGATTCCCCGTGGTGCAGCAGAAGATGCGACAGTGGTGCCTCCGCGTGTCGGCTTACTCGCAGCGACTGCTCGACGGACTCGACACAATAGAGTGGACAGAGTCGCTGAAAGAGACACAACGCAACTGGATAGGACGCTCCGAAGGAACAGAGATGGAGTTTCGTGTGGCCGACTCTGATACTACATTCACCATCTTCACTACCCGCGCCGATACCATCTTCGGCGTGACATTCATGGTGCTGGCACCAGAGAGCGAACTCGTGGAAAAACTCACGACACCTGAGCAGAAGGAGGCCGTGGACGAATATATAGCCTATGTGAAGAAACGCACCGAGCGCGACCGCATTTCCGACAAGAAGGTGACGGGAGTGTTCTCCGGCTCGTATGCTGTGAATCCCTTCACCGGCGACAAGATACCTGTGTGGATTTCAGAATACGTGCTTGCCGGTTATGGCACAGGAGCCATCATGGCAGTGCCGGCCCACGACTCACGCGACTATGCCTTCGCAAAGCATTTCGGTCTGCCGATAGTGCCACTCATTGAGGGTGCCGACATCTCAGAAGAAAGTTTCGATGCCAAGGAGGGAATAGTGATGAACAGCCCCGCAGAGGGCCGCACTGCTCTCGACGGATTCACGCTCAACGGACTCAGCGTGAAGGAAGCCATCCAGAAGACGAAGGAGTTTGTCACCTCCCACCATCTGGGACGCGTGAAGGTGAACTACCGTCTGCGCGATGCCATCTTCTCCCGTCAGAGATATTGGGGAGAGCCGTTCCCCGTCTACTACAAAGACAACATGCCATACATGATTCCCGAAGAGTGTCTGCCACTGGAGCTGCCTGAGGTTGACCAATATAAACCCACTGAGACAGGCGAGCCGCCACTCGGAAATGCAAAGAAATGGGCATGGGACACTGTGGAGAACAAGATTGTGGATAAGAGTCTTATCGACAATAAGCGTGTGTTCCCACTCGAGCTCAACACGATGCCTGGTTTCGCAGGGTCGTCGGCCTACTACCTGCGCTATATGGACCCACACAACGACCATGCACTTGTCAGCAAAGACGTCGACGAGTACTGGCAGCAGGTGGACCTCTACGTGGGAGGCTCGGAGCATGCCACAGGCCATCTGATCTACTCCCGCTTCTGGAACAAGTTCCTCTTCGACCTCGGCGTGTCGTGCAAGGAAGAACCATTCCAGCGTCTCGTGAATCAGGGAATGATACAAGGGCGCTCCAATTTCGTCTATCGCGACAACGAAGCTACACACGAGAAAGGACACCCCGTGTTTGTGAGCGTGGGACTGAAGAATCAGTATAAGGACGTGACACCTATCCACGTCGACGTGAACATCGTATCGGCCGACGTGCTCGACATTGAAGCCTTCAAGGCCTGGCGAGAGGAATATGCCGATGCTGAGTTTATTCTTGAAGACGGACGATACATCTGCGGATGGGCTGTGGAGAAAATGTCGAAATCGATGTTCAACGTGGTGAATCCCGACATGATTGTGGAGAAATATGGTGCCGACACGCTCCGACTCTACGAGATGTTCCTCGGGCCAGTGGAGCAGTCGAAACCTTGGGACACCAACGGCATCGACGGGTGCCACCGCTTCCTGAAGAAATTCTGGAACCTGTTTGCAGAGATCAACGATGACGAGCCGTCGAAGGATTCACTGAAGAGCGTGCACAAACTGATAAAGAAAGTGAGCACCGACATCGAAGCCTTCTCCTACAACACTTCGGTGTCGGCCTTCATGATCTGCACCAACGAACTCACACAGCAGAAATGCCACAACCGCGAGCTGCTGAAGCAAGTGGTAGTGACGATAGCACCATTCGCACCCCATATCGCCGAAGAACTATGGGAGCGACTCGGTGGCGAAGGATCGGTGTGCGATGCCGAGTGGCCCGAGTGGAACGAGGCTTATCTTGTGGAGAACGAGATGCAACTGACAATATCTTTTAACGGAAAGGCACGCTATCAGATGACTTTCCCCGCCGATGCCACAAACGAGCAGATTGAAGCTGCCGTGCTGGCCGATGAAAGGAAAGACAAATACGTAGAAGGAAAGCAGGTAGTGAAGGTGATCATCGTACCAAAACGCATCGTAAACATTGTAATCAAATAATCCGATGACAGACAGGCAAAGATTCATCTGGGGCGAAGTGAGGGACTACATTTTCATCACCCTCGGTCTGCTGCTCTACACGTTCGGATGGACCGTGTTCTTGCTTCCATACGAGATAGTGACGGGAGGCGTTACTGGTGTATCGGCTATCATCTTCTATGCTACAGGTTTTAGAATTGAAAACAGCTATTTGATTATCAACATAGCACTTCTCATTGTGGCCCTGCGCATACTCGGGTTCCGATTCATGGTGAAGACCATCTACGCCATTATAGCACTCTACTTCATGCTGAAGTTTGCTCAAGACATCGTCACGGGCAGCGATGGCAAATTCCTCCGAATACTTGGCGATGGGCAAGAGTTCATGTCGCTTGTCATAGGATGTTGCTTCACTGGCACGTCGCTGGCAATCGTATTCCTCAACAACGGTTCTACCGGAGGAACGGACATCATTGCTGCTTGTGTGAACAAGTTCTACAATTTCTCCCTTGGCCAGGTGCTGATAGGCGTCGATCTGCTTATCATCGGCAGCTGTCTTTTCATTCCCGAATTCGGCGAACCCATCAACAGGGTCTATAAGGTTGTGTTCGGTCTTTGTACTATGGTCATCGAGAACTTCATGCTCGACAGGGTGATGAATGCACGTCGCACATCGGTACAATTCCTCATCTTCTCGAGGAAGCATGAGCAGATTGCCGCCACGATAGCAAAGAAGCTCGACCATGGTGTCACCGTGCTCGACGGTCACGGATGGTACACCGGACAGGAGATGAAGGTGCTCTGCATCCTCGCCAAGAAACAAGAGAGCCAGACAATATTCCGTATAATAAAATCAATCGACCCCAATGCCTTTGTCAGCCAGAGTTCAGTAATCGGCGTCTATGGCGAAGGTTTCGATGAGATGAAAGTAAGAGTATCAGAAGATGAAAATAATTTTCGCAACGAACAATCGCCACAAGCTCGAAGAAATCAGCTGCATTCTGGGCAATAGGTTTGAAGTACTATCGCTTGCCGACATCGATTGCCACGACGACATCCCCGAAGATGCCGACACGCTCGAGGAGAATGCCATGATAAAAGCCCGCTACATCTGGGACCACTACCACATGAACGTCTTTGCCGACGACACAGGGCTTGAGGTTGACGCTCTCGGTGGGCGTCCGGGGGTGCATAGTGCACGTTACGCAGAAGGCACCGACCACGACAGCGAGGCTAATATGAAGAAACTTTTGGGCGAATTAGCAGAAAATAACAATCGAAATGCAAGATTTCGCACCGTTATTGCGTTATTATTAGGAAATGATGAGGAAAATGCCCCGTCGGCATATGAGTTTGAAGGCATCGTCAACGGCACTATAGCCCATGAGCGCCACGGAAGCGAAGGGTTCGGATACGATCCTATCTTCGTTCCCGACGGCTACGACAAAAGCTTCGCTGAGCTTGGAAATGAGGTGAAGAATACTATTTCTCATAGAGCACGCGCCGTAGCTAAACTGGCAGAATTCCTCGCTAATCTGAAATAGATAATTAACGACACCGCAACAAATGAGGAAACTATTCACACTGGTAGCACTTTTCGTTGTGCTCACACTAAACGCTGCCGAAATCGGTACATGGAAGGCTTACCCCGTATATAGAAACGTGACGTGGATCGAAGAGGCCGGCAACCTATTGTATGTGCTTGCATCCGACAACCTATACTCGTACAACACCAACGACGGAAGCATCACCACATACAGCAAGATGAATATGCTCTCCGACGGGCTCGTCAGCCAGATAGCATACTCAAAGGTGGCTCATTGCCTCATCATTGTGTACCAAAACGGAAATATCGACCTTCTCTACGACGGCGACAAAGTGAGGAATATTTCCGACTATTACTCAAAGAACCTCACCTACGACAAGACCATCTACGACATCTGCGTCGATGGTGTTTATGCATACATCTCCACGGGATTCGGCATCATGAAGATAAATCTCCGCGATGCTGAGATAACAGAGACATATACTCTGGGATTCAAGGTCAACTGGTGCTACATCGAGAACGGACGCATCTACGCCATGTCTGAGAGCGAAGGACAGTATTCTGCCCTCCTCAACTCTAACCTCATCGACAAGAAGAGCTGGACAAAGACCGGTGGATACAAGAAACACACCAAGACCATCGATCCCGACCAACTCGCACTGGTCAATACCCTCGAGCCGGGAGGACCTTACTACAACTACTTCAACTTCATCCGCATCATCGACGGCCGACTCTACACCGTCGGAGGTGCTTTCGGTGGTCTGGTCGATAGCGGACGTCCAGGTGTGGTGCAGGTGCTCGACAACGATGAGTGGATATTGTATGAAGGCGACCTCACCACAAAGACGGGAGTGCGATATTTCGACAACACATGCATCGATGTCGATCCACGCGACCCGAAGCACGTCTTCGTGTCGGGACGCTCAGGACTCTACGAGTTCAACGACGGCAAATTCCTCAAGCTTTGGAACATCGACAATAGCCCGCTACAATATGCAAAGGATGTGAACAAGAACTACACGCTTATCCTCTCAATAAAATTCGACAAGGAAGGCAACCTATGGGTGTTCGATAGCCAGGCCGAGTCGGTGTCGTTGCTCGAATATACCGCCGACGGCAAATGGGTCGATCACCATCGCAGCGAGCTGATGTCTGTCGACCGCTCCATGGGTGGTATGCGATGCTCGTTCTTCGACTCGCGCGGACTACTGTGGTTTGTCAACTATCACCACGGCTTCCCCGCATTCTTCTGCTACGACACCAAAGCCGACAAGCTCCTTACCTACAGCATGTTCATCAACGAAGACGAGACGGTGCTTGAGCCTCAATATGTGCGTTGCATCGGCGAAGACAAGTCGGGCAACATCTGGATAGGCACCACAATAGGACCGCTAATGCTTCATGCTCAGGATGTGCTTGCCGACCCCGAAACGGTGCGGTTGGAGCAAGTGAAGGTGCCACGCAACGACGGGACAAACCTGGCCGACTATCTTCTTGCCGATGTCGATATTACAACCATCGCTGTCGATGGAGCCGGACGCAAATGGTTTGGCACCAACGGCATGGGAGTGTATCTCATCAGCGAGGATAATATGACTCAGGTTCAGCACTTCACCATGACGGGTAGCAAGCTGCTCTCCGACAACATCGAGTCGATGGCCATCAACGACCACACCGGCGAGGTATACATCGGCACCTCCTACGGTTTGTGCTCCTACATGAGCGACGCCACCATACCTGCCGAGGAGATGACCAAAGAGAGCGTGTGGGCTTATCCCAACCCCGTGCGCCCCGACTATACCGGACTGATCACCATCACCGGACTCACCTACAATGCCGATGTGAAGATATGCGCCTCCAACGGTGCTCTGGTTGCCGAAGGACGCTCCAGCGGCGGCATGTTCACTTGGGACGGATGCGACATGAAAGGCAAGCGGGTGGCATCGGGCGTGTATATGGTGCAAACGGCTAAAGCCGACGGCAGCAAAGGCGTAGTATGCAAAATCGCTATAGTAAACTGATCATTCTTGCCTTCCTGCTCGTGCAGGTGGCTCTTATCTTCATATGTGGCTATACACCCTACCCCGATAGCGATGGGTATATAGCCGCGGCTACTGAGGCACTACGTCAGGGGAGTCCCTACCCCTCGCCCTCTCAACTCCACAATCTTGAATTCATCTGGAACCTCGGCTCTATCAACGCCGTGGAATTGTCGCTATGGCTGACGAAGTCGATAGAGCCGCTACTCGTCATCTATGCCATAATGAAAGGCCTCACCGCGGCGATGCTCTATTCCATCACAGAGGCCCTCACCGACAAGCGCACGGCATTCATCGCGCTCGTTATATACGTACTCTACCCTGCCAACTACGGCGAGGCGACATCCACCCTGAGCGAGGTGCCCTTCATCTTCTTCATCATGCTTTCGATGTGGCTGATATTCGTTAGAAAGCGCCCTCTGCTCGGCGGTGCTGTTATGGCGCTGGCCAACTGGTTCCGACCGATGGGACTTGTGTTCCTCGTCGCAATAGCCCTTATCGCCATCCTGAAGCGCCAACGCCATCTGCTACGCACGGCAGGTGGATACATAGCCATGCTTCTCATCATCGGCACAGCCACACGCCTCTATAGCGGCCGCTTCTTCACCCAGGCACAGACGGGATGGATGGCGCTCATGCAATACTCGTGGGACAACGACGGCCAGCAGGCTCCCGACACGTGTCTGTTCTACGGCGGCGACCCCATGGCAATACCCGACGGCAGTGCCATCGACGGAGTGGAGAGAGACAGCTACTGGCAGAAGAACTTCGGCAGATGGATAGCAGGGGGCAACATCGTTGAATACCTCTCGCAGATGCCGCGTAAGGTGTTCGACACCTACATATCCGACAATGTAAACATGTGCGCTTTCGTGCCCGACAAGGCCACCAGCGAATATATGTACGGCGAGGTGAGCATGCCGGTGCTTGCCGCCAGTTTCCCCAGACTCTCCCCCGTGCAATGGCTCACGGCGACAAATCTCCTTTACTACTATCTGCTCCTCCTCCTTTACATCGTCTCGCTCTTTGCGCTTTTCCACAAAGAAACCCCCTCGGGCGGCAAAGGCTCCGAGCGACTCCCCATCATCCCACTGCTCACCCTTTCCATCATCGTCGTGGGCACACTCGTGCTCGTCTTCTTCGGCCACGGCGAGGCGCGCTTCCATCAGCCGTTCATGCCGTTCATCATCATGGCCGTTGCCGCAATGATTGCAAAGAAAACAGCCACTCAAACTGTTAAGAATTAACCAATTATTTATTAAGTCAAAGAACGCCATAAAGCCGCCGTGCATATATTGCGAGGCTGTTTTATGGCTGCAAAGGTATGAATGTCTTCCGTTCCCTGAAATCGAACCCCGTTTCCTGTGTTAATCATAAAAAATAGCTCCCCATCCAGGAAGCTACTGTTATTATGTTAATTCGTTAATTTGTAAATTTGTTAATCCGTTAACTCGTTAATGCTCGCAAATGAAATCTAAAGTTCTGCTCGATGATGCCCCCGCGGGGAACCAACGGTCGCTTGTTACTTCCCTTACGGCCAGTGGGTCTCACTGCGCTCGACAAGTCTCCGTAGCGAAGCGAAGGAGGGAAAGCAATGCAGAGTTTTTAAAGAAGGCATCAAGAAGTTCATGGAGTGAAACGACATAAAAGTGATAAATTGAAAGCAGTATTTTAACGAGAACGGAAACGGGAACGATAACCCCAAAAAATGCTTGCAGTGAGGGTAAAAAGGGGCGAAAAACGACATGATTTAACACGTTTTAAGTTAAAATCGCCGTTTCTTTGCTTTTTCGGCGCTGGTAAGTGGGCTCTTTAAGGGCATTAGGTGGGCACTTTAAGGCTGTTACTTGGGCACTTTAATGGCATTAAAGAGGCCACCTAATGGGAGCCCCCTAATCCCCCGGAGGGGGACTTTGCGAATCAAAAGGTACGCAGGGGATTGAGGCAGAGGGAGTTAGACGGTTTTGATGAAAAAGTGGGAAAATTCGATGAAATGGGCGAAAAAGACGAAAATCAGCGAAAAATGAGCGTTTTTATGTAGATTGGATTTAAATAAGCGAATTTTGGTTATAGGTTTTCAGTTTTTAGTTATCAGTTTTCGGGGAAGGCCGATGAATAGGGAGAGAAACTGTAAGTAGCCTCCGAAAATAATCAAAAATAAGAAATTTGTTAAAATAATAATCGGTGCCTTTAGGTACCGGATATTGGTAGTCGGCTATGAAATGGCCGGTATGTGAATATTAAATAGAGAGTGCGTGCCTTTAGGTACGCGACCTCAACATATTAACCGATTAACATATTAACGAATTAACTTTTCTCGCTCGCTCTGTATATCCCCTTTGGGGGATGATAGGGGGCTTCTTGTTCGCGGTCGCGTACCTAAAGGCACGCTTTCGTGTATTTGTCCCTATTATCCAGCCACTGCGTAGCTGGCTACTACTATCGATGTGCCTAAGGGCACACACTAAACCCATGAGTTTATGACAACGGCTGTATCACAACCTTTATTTTTAAACACGAATCAAAGTATTAACGATAACGTTAACGATAACTTTTTTAGATCACGAACAAAATCTAAAAAAACGAAAGTACACGAAAATAGTTTTAGGAATATTTCGGGGTTTTCGACTTTTTCGGGATAAACAAAACACTAATCGCACGAATGACACGAATGGTTTAGGGCTCTAAAAACGTGAACAATAAACCATATTTTTTCTGTAAATCTCTTTATTCTCCATTTTTATTGCTAACTTCGCAGCGCAAAACAACGACCACGCCCCGAAGGGTAAGGTAATCTACAAACATATAATAAAATCTCTATACTGATGGCATACACCATTCTCACCGCAGCTGAAGCGGCCGCAATGATCAACGACGGCGACATGATGGCGCTCTCGGGGTTCACACCCAACGCTAACCCCAAAGCAATATTCCGCGAGCTCTCGAAGCGCGCTATACGTCTCCACGAGCAGGGCATCCCCTTTCAGGTGGGTGTGCTGACGGGTGCCTCATCGTGCCAGAGCGTGGAGGGCGACATGGCCGCGGCACACGCGCTGAAGTTCAGAGCCCCGTTCTCGACGAATAAGGACTTCCGCGACCATACCAACCTCGGCGAGGTGGACTACGAGGATATGCACCTCGGACACATGGCTGAGCGTCTGCGCCGAGGCTTCTACGGCGAGGTGGACTGGGCCGTGGTGGAGGTGAGCGACTATGAGGAGATCGGCGGCGTGTGCCACGCATACCTCACCTCGGCGGGAGGAATAGTATCGACCATAGTACGTCTGGCAAAGCGCATCATTCTGGAGCACAACCGATTCCATAACCCCAACTCGCGCTATCTGCACGACACATGGGAGCCACGCGAGGTGTGGGAAGGGCGCGAGGTGATGGACATTCACTCGCCCTACGACCGCATAGGCAACGACTACGTGGCGATAGACCCGAGGAAGATAGTGGGTGTGATAGAGAGCAACATCCCCGAGGAGGCGCGTGCCTTCCGTGAGCCCGACGACGAGATAATGCGCATAGGGCACAATGTGGCCGACCTGCTGGCAAACGACATGAAGTGCGGACGCGTGCCGAAGCAGTTCCTGCCCGTACAAAGCGGTGTGGGAGCCACGGGAAACGCCGTGCTGAAGGCATTGGGCACAAGTCCGTTAATACCGCGGTTCGACGTCTATAGCGAGGTGGTGCAAGATGCTGCCATCGACTACATGCTCGAGGGGCGCATCGGCTATGCATCGGCAACGGCAATGACGGTGACAAACGAGGCTTTGCATCGAGTATATGACAATATGGACTATTTCTCGAAGCACCTGACAATACGCCAGAGCGAGATAGCCAACTCGCCCGAGGTGATACGCCGCCTGGGTGTGATAGCCATCAACACACCGCTGGAGTGCGACCTCTACGGCAACGAGAACTCGAGCCACGTGTGCGGCTCGGCACTGATGAACGGCATCGGAGGATCGTGCGACTACGAACGCAACGGATATATCTCGATATTCACCACTCCGTCGACCGCCAAGGGTGGAAAGATTTCGGCCATCGTGCCCATGTGTTGTCATGTGGACTCTACCGAGCACGACGTGGACATCATTGCCACCGAGCAAGGCATCGCCGACCTGCGCGGAAAGGGGCCGTACCGCCGCGCCGTGGAGGTGATAGAGCACTGTGCGCACCCCGACTACAAACCATTGTTGTGGGACTACCTGAAGCACATCGCACCGATGGGCCACGAGCCTCAGCACATGCGCGCGGCACTGGCCTTCCACGACACGTATCTGAGGAAGGGCGACATGCGACTGACCGACTTCGGTGAATATATTTAATGCATAATGAATAATGCATAATGCATAATAACCTCCGATTTATCAGATTCAACAGATTAAAAGAATGATATCTGCGAAATCTGCATGAATGTTATCTCATCCGCACTTGTAGAATTAAATCTGTTCAATCAGCGAAATCTGTGGTTATTATTATGCATTATGCATTATTCATTATTAATTATGAATCATCTTTATGATTTAGCTTTTGGCGCATTTCCCAAATGACAATACCTGCGGTGACGCTCACGTTCATCGAGTGCTTGGTGCCGTATTGCTCTATCTCTATGCACCCGTCGCAAGCATCGACCACCTCCTGATGCACTCCCTTCACCTCGTTGCCCAACACCACGGCCACCTTACCGCTCTTTATCTGCCGAAGCACCTCAGCGGGTAGATTGCCCAACTTGGCACTACCCTCTGCCTGCTCCACGGCAAACACCTTATAGCCCTTGCCTTGCAAGGTGGTCACCGCCTCGAGGGCCGAAGCGAAATATTGCCAATCGACACTGTCCTCTGCCCCGAGAGCGGTCTTGTGAATCTCGTTGTGAGGAGGTGTGGCGGTGATCCCACACAAACACAAGCCAGTCAGACGGAAGGCATCGGCGGTGCGAAAGACACTTCCCACATTATAGAGCGAGCGCACATCGTCGAGCACCACAACAAGCGGCAGTTTTTCAGCAACGTGGTATTCATCGATGCTGAGCCGATTCATCTCTATCGTACGGAGCTTGCGCATGTGCTTCACACTTCGAAAATCATTTCTTCCAAGCGATGGTGAAATTAATTCCATCGGGATCGTTGTCGGTCTTCACCCAGAGAAGGCGCATTATGATACCTGTGTCTGACGAGACGTTGAGTAACTTCATCTCATAGTCGAGGTTGCTGTTGCCCTTACTATCGGCACATCCCACCTCGATAGTTTTCGCCGACTTCTCGGGCAAAAGGATGCAGACAACATTCTTGGTGTCTTTCGGACCCTTTGCGACGAAGCGGAAATACTTATCGGGCGAAACTTTTTCGTCGTATATCCTTGATGCCGAGGCTATTACATGCGGCCGTTTACGGTCGTAAGCCTCCCTGAGGTTAAAGAGGAAAGCCTGGTTGCCCGGCTCTATCGACACCTTACCGGCATAGTCGAGTTCAGGCGAAAAGAGGTTTATATAGTCGCCCTTCAGCCGCAGAGGTTCGTTGCCCGCCTCGCTCTCATCGACCACCGACGCCAGAACATAAGGACCACGCTCGAGGATGAACGAATTCTTCACCGTCAGCTTCTTATAAGCCTTTTTCACTACGTCGATGAGTTGTTTCTCGCCACCGGCTTGCATAACAAACTCCTTCGGGTCTTTACGTATCACGTACACCTTTCCCCTGCCGTATTTATACACACCCTCCTGTGCCTTTGCCGGAATATTCATCAGTTGGAAAAGATGTTCAGAAGGCGCATCGAAGTTATTGCCATTCTGGTTCCACCACTCCTGAACATGTTGGAAGGCATCGTCGTCGCGCCCGCTATAGATGAGCTGTCCGCCGCTCTTCACCCATGCCGCGATGTGCTTGTGGGCTTCGGGGTCGAGGGGTTTCATGTTCGAATACGACATCAACAACACCTTCACACCCTTCCACGTGTTGGCATAGCCCACATTCTCGAGGTGCACTATCGACACCGGCACACCCCTCTTTATCAGTGGCAGAGCCTCGCCGTAGAAGTTAGAGAGCTGAGGATCGTCGTATCCCTCTACCGGGCGGGGCGAGCGTTGGAACATCAACGAGTTGGCCATCAGCACAGCTATCCCTTTCGAGCCGCTAAGGCTGTTGTCGCTTGCCGGCATGTTGTTCAGACTATTCACCATCACCTGCATCTGTGTGGAATAGAACTTCGGGATGCGTGCGCGCTCCTGACTGTCTCCGCTGATGCGATAGAGCCCCTCATAGATGCGGTCGGGCCAAGGCATCACCTCGTAGTCGCTCACACTGGGATACATCAGTTGCGCGGTGAATGTGGCCTGATAGTTGCGCTTGTAGTCGTCCCAATCCTTGGCTCGGTCCTCGATAGGGTCGGTAAGGAAGAACATCTTCCTCCCTGTGGGACGCGTCATCGACTCC
The DNA here is from genome assembly GCA_902783625.1 of uncultured Prevotellaceae bacterium. Taxonomy (GTDB): domain Bacteria; phylum Bacteroidota; class Bacteroidia; order Bacteroidales; family Bacteroidaceae; genus Prevotella. The sequence goes on along the minus strand of CACZRN010000032.1, from coordinate 42,770 downwards.
ATGCAACCGTATTCGAGCAGTGCTGTCTCAAACACACGCTCCTTCTGTCGGCCGTTGTAGAAGTTCGGTTCACGCGATGTACCTGTCCACACCTGAGCAATGTAACCGTCGACACAGTCCATGCTTGCCAACGAAGCCTCAGGGCTCACGATGGCCCATTGCGCATAGTTGAGCAGTGAGTGCGTGGGCACATAGCAGCGCACATTCATGCCTCGCTTCCGACCATAGTCCTTCGCATACGTGAAAGCATCGTTCAGAGCGCGGTAGTAGAGATGATACTTCAGCTTGTTGGATAGATATGTGTTCTCAGCCGACTCATGTTGTGGCCGCCAAGGGAATCCGTAGTAGTCTTGCCACTCGCGCTTGAAGGCCTCGGAGTATCCGCTTCGTGCCCAGAACTCGGGCTCTTCGAGGAAGATAGCATCAATACCCGCATCGATGACACGCTTCACATGTCGCTCCTTGAAATACTTCATGTAGTTGGCCGTAGGCACGATGTAAGGCACCATACGTCCGTGCCAAATCGTGTCGCCGCGCATGTTCTTCTGTCCCTCATCAAGGTGCCACTTACCATCCCACCGTCCGGTGAAATAGTCTTGATAGTCGCCCCATGCGATACCTGTCATGAAATGAGTGGTGTAACCCCTTGCTCGCCACGAAGCCACGCGTTCCTCGAATGTCATCGAACGGCGGTCGTTGGTGCCGTAGCACATCACAGCATCGCACCTCACATCGGTCACGGGCTTCCACTGGGCTGCCGTCTGCATGGTGGTCTTCTCGCGCTTCTCCTGACAAAAAGCAGTCAACGGAAGCAACAAGACGACGGTTAAGCCAATAAGTCTTTGTATGGATGTTGTCTTCATAGTTATAGTTTTGTAAGTTAACCCATTAATCGGAGCCCCCTGTAATCCCCCCAAGGGGGATGGTTAATCCGTTATTTTGTTAATATGTTAATTCGTTATTATGTTAATCCGTCATTCCGCCTCATACGCCAAAGCATAGTCGTGTATGCGTTTCACCATCGCCAGCAATCCGTTTGAGCGTGTCGGCGAGAGGTGGTCGCGAAGCCCTATGCGGTCGATGAAGTAGAGGTCGCACTCGAGAATGTCGCGCGGAGTCTGATTGTTGAGCACCCTGAGCAGCAAGGCGATGATGCCCTTCACTATCAAAGCGTCGCTCTCGGCGGTCATCACGAGGCGCCCGTCGATGCAATCGGCATTTATCCACACGCGGCTTTGGCAGCCGTCGATAAGATTCTGCTCGGTCTTCATACTGTCGTCCATCGGCTCAAGCTCGCCACCCATGTCAATGAGCAACTGATAGCGATCCATCCAGTCGTCGAGTTCAAGAAACTCTTCCACAATCTCATCCTGAAGCTCGTTTATCGTCTTCATTTCCATGTCAATATTATTTTCCATGCCACTAAAGTACAAAAAACCGATATCACCTCAAAATAAAAATCAATTTTTTTCCCATTCAGCCACAATAATAACCCCCATCGAGGTGTTTTTATAGATGTATTCAATTAACAGTCAACTGATTTCTTAGACAAAAACCATGCTTCGAGACTTTGCAGCTATCGATTTCGAGACGGCCAACGGCTACCCCTCGTCGGTGTGTAGTGTTGGCATTGTGGTGGTGAGAGGCGGGCGGATAGTCGACCGGTTCTACTCGCTCATACAGCCCGAGCCCAACTACTACAGTCCCATGTGCGTGCGTGTTCATGGGCTCACCAGTCGCGATACCGACGAAGCCCCAATCTTTCCCCGCGTATGGGAGCAGGTGGAGCCGCTGATAGAGGGCTTGCCACTCGTGGCGCATAACAGCCGTTTCGACGAGAACTGCCTCCGCTCGGTGTTCCGCACTTATCAGATGGACTACCCCAGCTACGTGTTCCACGACACCTTGCGCGCCTTCCGACGACAGATGCCGAACCTCGAGAACCATCAGTTGCACACCGTCAGCGCAGCCCTCGGCTACGACCTCGAGCATCACCATCACGCCCTTGCCGACGCAGAAGCATGTGCCGTGATTGCAATCAATCTGCTCTGATTTACCCTGAGAAATATTTGCTTCTTATTAAAGAGGCCCTTAATTGACGATTAAGAGGCTTTTTACTGACGATTAAGAGGCTTTTTACTGATGACTAAGAGGCTCTTTACTGACGACTAAGGGGCTCTTTATTGACGATTAAGAGACTTTCTATTCAAGAATCTATCCCGTTACAACTTAAAATCTCCACTTCAGTTGTAGCCACAAATCTGCTTTCGACGAACGGTCTATCTGTTGTAATCCGCTCGAGATATGGTCGCTGTCGAAATAATCTGTAACCCCTATCTTCGCCTGAAGCATCAGATGGGCAGAAATGTCACTGCGAAGAGACAGGGCGTATCGGATGCCTTCGCCATAGAAGACGGGGAAGGAGAACTCGTAGAGCATGCCCTGCTCGTAAGTATAGACGCGGCTGTCGTAGTCGTCGGTGTGGAAATATCCCGCCATGAGCGACGCCCGTAGCCATCGACATGCATACGACAGACGCTGCGAGAACATCCACCCGAAGCTGCTCGCCTTGTACTCACACGCCGCCACATCAATCTGGCTACGCGTGGTGAACGCACCTCCGTCGTAATCGACCTGTGCCCTGGCGCGGTGCTCCTGCTTCCATATCAGCTGCCCCTCCTCGTCGCCGTTACGCTCACGGGTGCGATAACGATAGCGAACATTGGCCGTCACCTTGCCAAAGCGCATCGTGGCAGAGGCAAGATTGTCCCATGCCCGCGACTCCTTGTCGGCTTGATATACAGCCCACGGATGATAGGCATAATCGGTGTATGCCATCAGTGAGAGCCATGCCAACGGACGCCATGTGGCACTGAGATACACACCACTCTCGTTTTGCACCGACGATGCATCGCCAAAGCTGCGCGAGAAGAGCGAGTAGTATTTGTAGGAATAGAAGCGCTGGAGCGCTGTCAGCCGAAGCGATGGGACCACCTCGTAGCTGACGGTGTTTATCGTTGCCACACCTCCACTGCCGCCTGTTGCCGTCTCACCGCCGATGCTCAGCCGACGACTGATGTATCCGTAGTCGATACTCGCATTCCAAAAGCTGTCGCCTGAAGGGTAATGAGCGCGATATATCTGTCGGGTGTCGGGATTTAATGTGCGGTTGAGAGATGTCTGAACAGCTGTCAGACCTGCATGAAAACCGTGACTCGAGTAGTTTATGTTGCCTCCGAATGCCGTCTGGTGGGTATTACCTTTGCGCTCCATCTCGCTGGCGGTGCGGTGATAACCCGTTGTGAGCAAGGTGGCAATGCTGCCGTCGTCGTTGAGGGTGGCGTCTCTGTTGCGGTAAGAGGCGAATGCGGTGATGTCAAGCCCTTTCATTGCTGTCACCGTAGCAGCCGCCCCCTGCAGATAGTTACCCTCCGAGCGCGACGAATGGGCGCTGATGATTGGCTGCTGACGATTGAGTGAGGCAAGCATCGCCAGTTTGCCAAACGACAGACTGTTGTTCACTGCCAAGCCCATACCGAGTTTCATCCTGTACCTGCCCACTGCCAAAGCCTTCACTCTTCCGAGATGCCGTATCATCAGGTAAGCAGAGTAATAGTCGTAGCCCGCCTTGTTTCGCTGAGCAAAGAAGGGCTCGCCTGCATCCTGCGACGCCACAATACCGGCTCGCAACCACTCCCCACGCCTGAAGTCGTAGCGTAGCCAATGGCGATACTGATACCCCAAGTATCCGTTCTCGTCGCCTTTGCGTTTATAGAACGGTATCTGCCCTGTCGCCAACAACTCGTGGCGGCCGTATTTCAGGATGTTGCCTATCGATGGAAAATGCTTCTCTTCGGTGTTTTTGTCAACATAAAGAAAACAACTCATGAGCTTGCGTAGCGGTGCGTCAATCGACTCAATCATTGCAAGCTCACCCAACGAGCGCAGGGCACCATGGCGGTAGCGATAAGCGTCGATGTCTTCTACCTGCGACGCCGTAAGGAACGGCAGGCGGAGAAGGTCGTCGGTACTGGCGGTGTTGATATCCATGGGGTGCTCTGCCAGATAATTAAGCGTTTCGTAGTTGTCGGCCCAGTCGGCATCTTCAGCCTCATCGATACCGACAACCTGATTGAGAAGCGACTCCCAATCATCCGGTGTCTGTGCAACAACAACGACGACATACGACAAAAGTATGACGGCGGCAATGATTCGTTTCATATTTTTCTGGCAGTTTTTATTTGCCGGAGATGATTTTCTTTATATCGTTTAGTTTGTTTAGTGCTTCTACTGGTGTAAGGTTGTTGATATCGAGATTGATTATCTCGTCGCGCACTTGCGACAGCACGGGGTCGTCGAGTTGATAGAAACTGAGCTGCGCTCCTTCGCGACTTTGTTCTATCTTCTCCGCCGTGGGCTTACCCACATGCCCCACTCCGGCGTTTTCGTTTTCAAGTTGATGTAGTATGGTGTTTGCTCTCTTTACGATACTCTTAGGCATTCCTGCTATCTCAGCGACATGAATACCGAATGAATGTTCAGACCCTCCAGGCACCAAGCGGCGCAAGAAGACCACTTTGCCGTCGCTCTCACGAACGCTGACGTTGAAATTCTTTATACGCGAGAAGAGTTTTGTCATCTCGTTGAGCTCGTGATAGTGTGTGGCGAAGAGGGTGCGGGCACGTGCTCTTGGCTGCTCGTGGAGGTATTCCACTATCGCCCAGGCGATGGAGATGCCGTCGTAGGTCGATGTGCCACGCCCGAGTTCATCGAAGAGTACCAGCGAGCGAGGGGTGACATTGTTGAGGATGTTGGCGGCCTCGTTCATCTCCACCATGAACGTCGATTCGCCCAGGGCGATGTTGTCGCTGGCTCCCACGCGGGTGAAGATTTTATCAACAGCACCGATGCGCGCACTCTCAGCAGGCACAAAGCTACCTATCTGAGCCATGAGGGTGATGAGGGCTGTCTGTCGGAGCAGTGCTGACTTACCCGCCATGTTGGGTCCGGTGATGATGACTATCTGCTGGCGTGTGGTGTCGAGCAGGATATCATTGGGCACATAGGTCTCGCCAGAGGGCATCTGTGTCTCGATGACGGGGTGTCGTCCCTGGTGGATATCGATGACATCAGAGCCATCAACAACAGGGCGAATGTATTTATTCTCCTCTGCCACCTTTGCAAAGGCAAGCAATGTATCGATGCGTGCCACCACGGCAGCGTCGGCCTGAATGAGAGGTATGTACTGCTGAGCGCTGGCAATGAGCTCGGCAAAGAGACGCTCCTCGAGTGCCTGTATGCGCTCATCGGCACCGAGAATCTTCTCCTCATACTCCTTCAGTTCCTGTGTTATGTATCGCTCTGCCTGTGCCAGTGTCTGCTTGCGCACCCAGTCGGCAGGCACAAGGTCTTTGTATGTGTTGCGCACCTCGAGATAGTACCCGAACACATTGTTATATCCAATCTTCAACGACGATATTCCTGTCTTCTCCACTTCGCGCTGCTGTATCTGAAGCAGGAAATCCTTTCCGCCGCGCGATATCTGTCGCAGTTCGTCGAGCTCGCTGTTGTAGCCGTCGCGGATGATATCGCCCTTGCTGATGAGCTGTGGCGGATCGGGCTGCATCTCGCTCTCTATGCGCTGCCTCAACTTCTCGCATACATTTATCTGGCTGCCCAACTTCCGCAGACTGTCGTTGTCGGCTTCAGTGCAAGCGGTGCGCACGGGCTCCAATGCCGCGAGTGCTCTGCCCAGCTGCACCATCTCGCGAGGCGATACACGACCAGTGGCAACCTTCGAGATAATGCGCTCAAGGTCGCCAATGCGCTGGAAATGCTCGTCGATAGACTCACGGAAATCAACATCGCGGAAGAAATACTCCACGATATCCTGTCGCTGGCTGATGGCGTTGACATCTTTCAATGGGAATACGAGCCATCGGCGCAGCATGCGGCCGCCCATCGGTGTGGTGGTCTTGTCGATAACCCCGAGCAGCGAAGCACCCTCGTCGGCCATCGGATGGAGTATCTCGAGCGAGCGTATGGTGAAGCGGTCGAGACGCACAAAGCGCTCTTCCTCGATGCGCGACAGAGTGGTTATGTGTGATACGTGAGTATGCTGGGTGATGTCGAGATATTGCATCACGGCCCCTGCGGCTACGATGCCATTTTTCAGATGCTCCACACCGAAGCCCTTCAGCGACTTAGTGGCGAAGTGCTTCAGCAGTCGTTGCCGCGCTGTCTGCTCGGTGAATACCCAGTCGTCGAGTTCAAACACACAGAGCCGTGTGCCGAAGAACTGTTCAAACTCATGTCGCCGCTCGCGGTTGTAGAGCACCTCCTTGGGCTGGAAGTTTGAAAGGAGTTTTTCTATATAGTCAAAAGAACCCTCGTCGACAAAGAACTCACCCGTTGATATGTCGAGGAATGCCACGCCACAAGCGCCACGACCGAAGTGCACTGCAGCAAGGAAATTGTTCTCCTTATGGTTGAGCACGTTGTCGTTCATCGCCACGCCAGGCGTCACAAGTTCGGTTATACCGCGCTTCACCAGTTTCTTTGTCAGCTTGGGATCCTCTAACTGATCACAGATGGCCACCCTTCGCCCCACACGGATAAGCTTCGGCAGATAGGTGTCGAGGGCGTGATATGGAAATCCCGCCATCTCTGTCTGCCCCGTCGAACCACCATTGTTGCGGCGCGTGAGGGTTATGCCGAGTATCTTTGAGGCATCGATGGCGTCTTCGCCATAGGTCTCGTAGAAGTCGCCACAACGAAACAGAAGCAAAGCCTCGGGATGCTTTGCCTTCAGCGAGAAGAACTGTTTCATCATCGGGGTTGTCCCTGCATCTTTTGTAGCCATATCTCTCTTGCGGTGCGACCGCCTGATTTTCTTTTCCTTACGAAAACAACATTAAAAACCTTACAACGCGAATGCCGCGAGCTTATCGAGATAGTATTTCCTCACATCGGCCCATCGGTAGTAGTTGCCCGTCACTGGTGTGAGCGGCAGCCGTGCCTCGTTCTCGTTGAGCAACACCTTCACCAGCGTGTCTTTCTTCGCGTTTTTATGTCTGTAGAACACCATCTGCACGTTGCATGCCATGGGGAAGATGTCGTAGCATCGCCATCCCATCTTGTCGAGTTGCTCAAGATTGTCGGTAGCAAGACCATAGTTGTCGAGCTCCATCAGACATGCCAGCGGCAACACACACACCTCGTGGCCGTAGCGGAGCGTTGCCCCGGGGCGGCTGAGTGTAAGACAACTGTCGGCCTCGTCGATCATCTTTTTCAGCAGGAAGCGCTCCACGAACGACATGTTCGCGTCGTTACCCGTGTATGCGCCATAATGGGTATACCACCAGGCGTTTGTCTGAAGCCAGTTCTCATACAGCTCATCGGCAGTGAATAGATTATAGAGCGTGATGTTGTGTCGTATCTCGCTGCTCTGTATATTGCTCGCCAGCTTGAAGAGACGATAGTTCAGGTCGGCGGCGTTGATTTCCTTCTGCCAATAATCCTCGTCGTTGAACAAGCTTCTCATTACCCTGTCGTGCTTCTCATGACGTGCACGAAAAGCCTCGTAGTCGCCCTTTGAGCGCTCCGGCAGACATTTCTTCTGCAGCTCGGCGTCCCAGAAATTCATGTAATGCATGTCGTGATCGCTGGCATCGTGACTGATGCGGAGGCGATTGTTGTGTCTTAGAAGTTCCTGTAGGGCATTCTCCATCGACAGTATGCAGCGTATCACCACCGTGCTCTTAGCATCCACATGCACATCACCCTTGAACACCTCGGGGAACCGCTCGTACATCCGCCGCGCTATACCCTGATGTTGCTCTGCCCCGCGCAGTGTCAGTTCGCCGAACCGGTTGTGTGCCTCGCGTCGCAGCAGACGCACCTTGTCGAGCGTCTCCTTGCCCAGTGCCGTCAGCTTATCGAGGCTGTCGGCATGCTCCAGCATGCTGAGAGCCACGTCGTAGTCGCTCTTGCTCACCAGATAACGCGAGCCGTGGCGACCGTAGTGTGATATATATACGGGCTTGTATCCCTTCGGCGCTGGCGTAAGCCCATCGGCGCGCGGACCGGGATAGGCATAGTAGTTACTCCCCGACACGCAGTTGTCGGCAGCAATCTCTTCGCGGGCCTGCTGAGAAAACATGCTCAAAGGGAAAACTAACAGAACAAAAAGTATCTTTAGGTTTTTCATATTCTCCTAAAAAATGTTTCTGCAAAAGTAACATATTTATCCCTTAAAACAAAATGTTTTAGTGCAATAAAAAGACATAATAATTGATGTGTGAATAATTTTGCTAGCAAAATTCTCATTAAAGAGGCTTTCTAATGGCATTAAAGTGCCCATTTATTCGAAATTTTGCTAGCAAAATTTTTTTCATACAATTCGACATGCTGCAATGCATTATAAATAAATAAAAAGCAAGAGATTTGCATATTTACGGATAAGTGATTAATTTTGCCATGTGATGGAAAAGGGAGCCGGTGATTGCTCCACAAATAATGACAGTAATGAACAGCAACGACTTTGAGATAATGGCCCCGGTGGGTTCGCGCGAGAGTCTGACAGCCGCCATCCAGGCAGGTGCCGACAGCATCTACTTCGGTGTGGAGAAGCTCAATATGCGCTCTCACTCGGCCAACCACTTCAGCATCGACGACCTGCGCGAGATTGCACTGACGTGCCATGAGCATGGAATGAAATCGTACTTGACGGTGAACACCATCATCTACGGCGAGGACATGGCCACGATGCGCGAGATTATCGACGCTGCCGCCGAGGCGGGCATAAGTGCGGTGATAGCAAGCGATGTGGCGGTGATGACCTATTGCCGGCAGCGCGGAGTGGAGGTGCATCTGAGTACACAGCTAAATATTTCGAACATAGAGGCGCTGCGCTTCTACGCTCAATTTGCCGATGTGGTGGTGCTGGCGCGCGAGCTGAGGATGGAGCAGGTGGCTGACATCTATCGCCAGATAGTGGAGCAACAGATAAAAGGGCCGTCGGGAGAGCTGGTGAGGATTGAGATGTTCTGCCACGGGGCACTCTGCATGGCCATCTCGGGCAAGTGTTATATGAGCCTGCAGAACACGGGACGCTCGGCAAACCGCGGTGAGTGTATGCAGATATGTCGGAGATCATATACCGTCACCGATAACGAAACGGGCACCCAACTGGAGATTGACAATAAATATATAATGAGCCCTAAAGACCTGAAAACCATCCGATTCATCGATCGCATGATGGAGAGCGGGGTGAGGGTGTTTAAGATTGAAGGTCGTGCACGCGGACCAGAATATGTCTATACGGTGGTGAAGTGCTACCGCGAAGCTATCAATGCGGTGTGCGCGGGTGAGTTCAACGAGGCCCGGAAGGACGAGTGGGACGAGCGACTGGCGCGGGTGTTCAACCGTGGGTTCTGGGATGGCTACTACCAGGGGCAGACGCTCGGCGAATGGAACGACCACTATGGCTCGATGGCAACGGAGCGGAAGGTGTATGTGGGGCGCGGGGTTAAGTATTTCTCGCGACTCGGTGTGGCGGAGTTCACCGTCGAAGCCTCAACATTCAAGCCCGGCGACAAGATGCTGATAACAGGTCCTACGACGGGAGTCATCTATGTCACACCCACTGAGGTGCACGGCGATCACGGGCCAGTGGCAGAGGCAAACAAGGGTACACGCGTGTCGATTGCTGTTCCGGAGAAGATAAGACCGAGCGATAAACTGTTCAGAATAGATAAAATAGAAGTTGACAATTAATATTTTGAAGTTTCGCTTTTTCCACATAATAGCACTCCTCTTTCTTGCGCAGACTGTATTTGCACAGAACGAGGGTCCTCTCGACGAGATGAGCAGCGCCGAGGAGATAAAACTCAGCAACACCACGTTCGACCCGCTGATAAAGGTTGGCAAGGCTCTCTTAGACGGCGACAGCGTGATGTATGTGGAGCTGAACAGAATATATGTTTATCCAAAGAAGGTATTCAAAAACAAAAAGGCGCAACAGAAATACAACCGCGACGTTGCAAACGTGAAGAAGGTGTTGCCAATAGCAAAGGAGGTGAGGCAAATGGTTGTTGAGACATACGAATATCTGCAGACGCTTCCCGACAAAGAGGCGCGCAAGGAGCACATGAAATATGTGGAGAAGAGTCTGAAAGAGGAGTATGGTCCGCGGATGAGAAAGCTGTCGTTCAAACAGGGTAAGCTACTTATAAAACTCGTCTACCGCGAGTGTAACTCGTCGTCATATAATCTTATCAACGCTTTCATGGGTCCTATCCGCGCTGGATTCTGGCAGGCATTCGCGTGGGCCTACGGTGCCAGTCTGACGAAAAAATACGACCCTGACGACGATGACAAAGAGATAGAGAAGATCGTCTTGCAGGTGGAGGCTGGACAGATATAACCGCAGATTACTTTACTTAACGACCACAGATTGCACCGATTAAACGGATTTTTATTTATAATAAAGTAACACGGGAGTGGTATATAAAAACCACAGATTGCGCTGATTAAACGGATTATTTAAATCCGTGAAATCTGTGTAATCTGTGGTTCTTTATTATAAACAAATACTGGATAATCAGCGCAATCTGTGGTATAATATTTCCTTTGAATTATTCTTTTGAAAGGACCTGAAGCACTGTTTGTCCTACGGCTTTCAGGGTGTTGCGACTGATGTTTGACATGTCGTCGGCAAGGGTGTGCCATGTTGATCCGAACGAGCTCTCGCGGCAGTTGGGATGGAAAGGAATAATGTCGGCTGTAGGGATACGGGCAATGGTATTCAGCGGCACATGGTCGTCGGTGATTGCCCCACCTTCTTCGTAAATGAAGAACGAGCTCTGCCCTACCTCACGCGACGCATCCCATATACGGTCGACAATGTCGCGGGCGTATTTCAAAGAGTACACCTCGCGATAGAATGTAGCATTCTCGCCTCCCACCATATCGAGCAGGATACCATATTGAGGCGTTGGTACAAGTGGCATGTTTTGAGCGAAATACTGTGCCCCGAGAGCCCAAGTGTTATCATCGCCCGGTTGTCGCTCTTCCCACTGAGGAGTACCCCAGTCCTCGGCATCGAAGCATACGAAATCGACACCGACGTTGAGCGTAGAGTCTGCCTGTAACAACCTGGCGATCTCAATCATCACGGCTACCCCAGAAGCAGCATCGTTGGCTGCAAGGATGGGTTTATGCCAGTTGTCGGGATCGGGGTCGTTATCTGCCCACGGACGACTGTCCCAATGAGCGCAGAGCATTATGCGACGATCGATATCTGTGCGATGACGGGCAATAATATTACTGCTCTTTAGCATGGTGCCGTCGTATCCACGCAGGTCGGCATCTTGGCTCATCACCTCACAACCATAGCTGCGAAACTTATTTATTATCCATTTCTTACACTTGTCGTGGCCATCGCTGTTCATGTTTCGCGGTCCGAAATCACATTGAGCAGCAGTAAATGCATAGGCAGAGTCGGCATCGAACTGCAGCGTAGTTACTAAATTGCCAACACCAGAGTTGTCGGTGATAACACCCGACTTATCTTGTTGCTGCAACAAAGATTTTGCCGGTCCTAAAGCAAGAGCGGCAATTATTAAAACTGAGGTTATCAAAATTCCTAATATTGTTTTTCTTTTCATTCTATACGCAAATTGTCGACCAGCGACATGTTAACGACGAATCACTCTCAACCAGTTCTCACCCCATATTTTACGGATATCACTGTGGCTGAAACGCTGCTCGAGCAACTTAATCGTGAAGTTTATCATTTCCGACGCATCGGCTATGCCTGCCACGCCACCATCGCCGTCGAAGTCAGACCCCAAACCAACGTGATCGACCCCCATCACGTCGATGGCGTGGTTGAGATGTTCTATAGCATCAATTATCGACGCCTCGCCAGGATCGCGGAGGAAACCATGATAGAGTGTTATCTGCATCACCCCGTCTTTCTGGGCCAATGCTCGCATCTGGTCATCGGTAAGGTTACGCGGCACATCACACAGACTGCGACAGCAACTATGGCTGCATACTATCGGCTCGCTACTTATCGCCAGTGCATCATAGAAACTGCTCTCTGCGCCGTGCGACAGATCGACAGCCACGCCGAGACGGTTCATCTCTCTTATCACCTTAGCGCCAAACTCACTCACACCACCATGTGTCTGGCTGCCACGAGCCGAGTCACATATCTGGTTATCACCATTATGACATAGTGTTATATACACTATTCCGCGCCGTGCAAAGTGCTCAACGTTGGCAATATCGTCTTCTAGCGCCAATCCGTTTTCTATTCCTATCATGATAGACTTACGGCCGGCGCGCTTATTTAACAATATATCATCACGACTGCGGGCGATGGCCACCCTGTCGGCATATTTTGCCGTGATAGCTTCTATCTTGTCGAAAATAAGATCAGCATATGCCTTTGGTCCGCTGACGGGGAATGGCACTTTCTCTTGGAATGTCTCGCCCTCGCGCGGTTGCGGCAGGTAAGACACCATGGTAGTAACATCGAGCCGTCCCTCTGTCATCTTTGGAAGATCGACGAGGATATGACTGTCGCGTTTACCGAAATCGATATTCTGCGAGAAAAACATCGGCGTGTCGCAATGGCTGTCGAGGGTGATTATATCATCGTTCAACCGCTTTGCTTCTGCAAACAGCCTTCCTCTCTCCACAAGCCACACAAAGAGTCTCCTACCCTCTTCGCCTAGCCACTCCGGATGCCACTGCACACCGAGCACACTCTTATGCTCGCTGCTCTCAACAGCCTCTATCAGTCCGTCGGGACTAGTGGCCGATACAACTAAGTGTGGTCCGGCGTCATCCACCACCTGATGATGAAACGAATTCACGCGTAATTCATCTGTGCCGTAGATATCATGTAGAATTGTGCTAGGCAATATGCCGACGCTGTGAGTTTTCACCTCACGCTCTTCCTGCTGCGAGTGAATTATGCCCACATCGCTTTTCCATTCTTTGGCAAGCGACAGGTCCTGTGCCACATGTCCTTCGAGTGCTATTGCCAAAGTCTGTATGCCTCGGCATATTCCGAGTATAGGCATCTGACGGTTGAACGCCAGCCGGGCTATGACAAGCTCGGGTATATCGCGCTCTTCATTCACCTCGCCAAGCAACGGTGACGGCTCTTCACCGATAAGTGTCGGATCAATATCGCCGCCGCCTGTAAGCAACAGGGCATCAATATTGTCGAGTGTGGAAAGAATTACCTCCTCGCTTTTCAGTGGAGGTAGAATCATTGGTGTACCTCCGGCAGCCTCTACCTGCTTATAGTATCGCTCACGCAGGGTAGCATCGCCAGCGGTATAGTTTGAAGTAATACCTATTACCGGACGGGTTGTTTTCTTATAATTACTATATATGCCGTCTAAGATGTTTTCTATTTTGTTCATTATTCGTTTTTCACAGGCAGTTCGCGACGTATGCTCTGCTCGAGAGATATTAGTGTTTCGGTCGATACAATGCCTGGTATAGATTGTATATGATTGTTTAGTAGGTCCATAAGTTGCTCGTTATCACGTGCATACACTTTTGCCAACATTGTGTAAGGACCTGTAGTAAAATGACATTCAACTATTTCGGGTATTTTCATTAATTCCTTCACAACTTCTTTATACATGTTTCCACGCTCAAGGTTAAGCCCAATATATGTGCAGGTGCTGTAGCCCAGACTCTTTGCATTCACATAGAATCCGCTACCGGTAATCACCCCATCTTCAACAAGTCGTGACACACGCTGATGTACGGCAGCACGCGAGACACCACATTCTTCGGCTACATCCTTAAAAGGAATACGTGCATTGCGGGATATAATACTAAGTATTTGACGATCTAATTTGTCTATTCTTTCCATATCTTTTTGACATTAATTATTACCTATTACTTACAAATTGTCAGCAAAAGTAACTATTTTTATCATAATTACAAAGAAATACCCGTATTATTTATCTTTTTAACACTTTATACTTGATTTTTATTAATTATCGCTATAAAAAAGCCATATTAATGCATATTATCGCCTACATTTTTTATATAGTCGCGGTTATTCTACTATCTGCTCACCCAACAAGGTTGCACTTGTAGAGCCTGTTATCTTCACTCTAACCGTCTCGCCAACGTGGCAGTTACCTCGTGGTATCACCACCATCTTGTTTTGTTCTGTCCGTCCGCACATCTGTTCACGACTGCGACGACTGAATCCCTCAATAAGTATGTCGAATTCACGACCTTCATCACGCTTGTTTGCAATACGCGACTGCTCGGTCTGCAGATGAATGAGTTCATTTAGACGACGTATTTTCTCCTCCTCTGGCACATTATCAGGCAGATGTTTCGACGCGTAAGTACCTGGACGCTCACTATATTTGAACATGAAAGCAGAATCGTACCCAACCTCGCGCATCAGACTGAGCGACATTTGATGATCTTCTTCCGTCTCACCATGATAACCTACAAATATGTCTGTCGATAACCCACAGTCAGGGATAATCCTTCGTATGGCATCCACGCGGTCGAGATACCACTCACGGGTATATTTGCGGTTCATAAGTTTCAGTATTTTATTACTCCCACTCTGCACAGGCAGATGTATATGTTTACATACATTGGGCACGTCGGCTATCACATGCAACGTTTCATCGCTCATATCCTTCGGATGTGATGTAGTAAAGCGCACTCGCATCGAAGGTACACTCTCTGCTACTTTACGCAGCAGCTGTGGGAAAGTAATGCCATCGAAATTATATGAGTTTACGTTTTGTCCCAGCAGTGTCACCTCTTTATATCCACGCTGACAGAGATCGTCAACCTCGCGCAGAATGCTATCCACATCGCGCGAACGCTCACGTCCACGGGTATATGGTACTATACAGTAATGACAGAAATTATTACATCCGCGCATAATACTCACATAACCACTCACACGATTATTACTAATTCGCTGTGGTACGATATCACGATATGTCTCTGTGAGCGACAAATCAACATCGATAGCCTTACCGCCCACTTCTACTTGTGCAATAAGATCAGGCAGACGAAGATAAGCATCAGGACCTGCAACAAGGTCGGCATGATGATTTTCTATAAGATCGCTCTTCACCCGTTCAGCCATACAACCGAGTATGCCTATTATTAATTGTCGACCTTTGCGACGCTCAGCATTAAGAGTATCTAGTCGATTGTATATTTTATTCTCAGCATTCTCGCGCACCGAGCATGTATTCAGAAATATTGCATCAGCCTCATCGATATTCTCGCAAACGTCGTATCCTGCCATTTTCATTATCGACGCCACAACTTCTGAGTCGGCCACGTTCATTTGACAACCATAGGTCTCTATATATAATTTCTTCATTGATTGTTTATTTTAATGCTTTCAAAAATATAATAGAATATAACTCCCGTTATCAGTCCGGCAATGGCATCAATCACATAGTGAGCCTGAATATAAACAGTTGCCATCGAAAGGAGTATATAAGGTATTATAAGTAAAATAAAAGATACTTTATTCTTAAGTTTATAAAGCAGTATCATACATATAGTAGCCACTCCAACATGTGAACTGGGGAATGCTGCCGTTGGTCGCTCACCTGCTGCTTTGGCACTCTCCACCATCTGATAGAAAATACCATCACTATAGCCAGGTGTGGGCATACATTCATTATGAGTGGCGAAATAATCGCCAAGACTAGGAAATATGCCTTCACTTATCCGCTCCATACCCACCGCCTTATAATAGAAAGTAGGTCCTACAACTGGTAGTAAATCGAATATAAAGTAATATGCAAAGAACGATCCCATTATTATGAACATTATCTTTTCTATCTCACTCTTGCGGAAAAAATAATATACAAGAACGGTATAAAAAATCATTGGATAGTATATGGCATATCCAAGATTCATTGCCTCGCTAACAATCTTTTGCGGATAATTGTCAAAGAATAATATTGCTGGCTGACAACCAAATATCCATTGTTCGACAGATGCAAAAATATGATCGAGATTAGGTATTGCTTTATTTAGTTCATAGGTATCTGGATACCACCATATAAGCATGTATAACTGAAATATAATACGCAGAAAATAAACAATGCGATTGGGTATTTTCTTATATATATAACAAAGTAAAAATGTAATTAAAACAGGAATAATTCTTTTCAGGAGAAGCTCATACGGATTGTCGAGTAATCTCCATGCGAAAAGTATAAACAACATAGTAAGCACGGCATAGATTATCATCACCCATTCGAATGACAACAATCCCGTTTTCCGGCTTATATTTGATATAATTCTTTTCATTTTTTTCTACTATAAAATATATTTACAGCCAATTATTTTCCTTATACCATGCAATAGTTTCTTTCACTCCACGCTCAAGATTATACTCAGGTTTATATCCGAGTTCTTGTATTGTAGGCGTTATATCACACTGCCAGTTACGCTGACTGAGAATATTATATTTATCATTGTTCAATGCTGTCACCCTACCTGTAACTCGTCCGTAATACTCACCTATTGTTGTTATAATTTTAAGAATGAAAAGTGGTGACTTTATGCGTATCCACCAAGGTGAACCGAGCTCTTTATGAATGAGATTACTAAACGATGATGACTGATATATATTACCATCTGAAAGAAAATATTTCCTTCCACTCTCTCCTCGCTCAAGAGCAAGAAAAACAGCATTCACTACATCCTTTACATACACAAATGTAATATCCTGACGCTTATATCCGACAGAGAAATCAACATGACTTTTTATCGATTTCGCCATCATGTAATAGTCTTTCTCTCGAGGACCATATACACCAGTAGGACGAAGCACTACAATTGGCAGTCTATCTTTTATACTATCCAAAAACTCTTCAGCCTTTAATTTACTCTCGCCATAAAGTGTATTTGGATGAGGTGTATCTTTCTCATTTATTGGTATATAAGGTTGTTGTTCATGAATAGCACCAAATATACTTAGTGAACTTAAATATACAAATTTCTTTACATCTATTCCGCTTCTTAAAATACCATTTACAAAATTCTTTGTTCCTTCTGTGTTTACACGGAAAAAATCATTCTTATCGGCACATTTCGTTACACCTGCAGCATGCACAATATAATCAAACGAAAGAGTAGAGAGTTTTTCATAAACATCGTCAGCAGAGTTCAAATTCATTTCAATAAAGTTTATACGACTGTCCTGAAGATAACGACGTGAAGTGGTTTTTCTCACTACCACCCACACATCCATATCTCTTCGAAGGGCCTCGTCAACTATATGACTTCCTATAAATCCGCTGGCTCCTGTTATTAATATTTTCATCATCTTTTATAATAATGAAACTACATATTATCAATCAACTCAATTCGAGCATACGCTCTATCGACTTCACCGCCTTTTTTCTTATCTTCTCATCAATCTCAATAGAAGGACTACCATTCACAAGAGCTTTGTATATTTTCTCGAGAGTATTCATCTTCATATACTGGCACTCGTTGCATGAGCACCCTACCCCACCCTCGCTCACTTCAGGCGGTACGGGATAGAAAATTTTATCTCCACACGTGCGTTGCATCTCGTGCAATATTCCTGCCTCTGTGGCAACAATAAACTCCTTCTTATCACTCTCCTGGGCATACTTCAACATAACAGCTGTCGATCCTACCACGTCAGCCATTTTCAACACTGGGGCCTTACATTCAAGATGTGCCATTACCACAGCTCCGGGATGTTCCTTTTTTAATTTCTTTATCTCTGCAACAGAGAATCGCTCATGAACATGACAACCGCCATTCCAAAGAAGCATATTTCTGCCTGTAACACTATTTATATAGTTGCCCAAATTATAATCAGGACCGAATAATATTTTCTCATCCTTGGGCATGCTGTCGATTATTTTCTTTGCGTTACCCGATGTTACCACCACATCGGTAAGTGCTTTCACAGCAGCTGTGGTATTTACATAACTCACAACTTTATATCCAGGATGCTCCTCTTTGAATTTCTTCAGATCTTCTGCACTGCATGAATCAGCCAAAGAACATCCGGCATTAAGATCAGGACAAAGCACTGTCTTTTTTGGTGAAAGTA
Source organism: uncultured Prevotellaceae bacterium (assembly GCA_902783625.1). Taxonomy (GTDB): domain Bacteria; phylum Bacteroidota; class Bacteroidia; order Bacteroidales; family Bacteroidaceae; genus Prevotella. The sequence continues at coordinate 24,634 of CACZRN010000032.1, read as the reverse complement.
TCTTACAAGTCTCAGCCATGAAATGAACACCGCACATCACTATCACATCTGCTTCAGTGGCTGCTGCCTTACGGGCAAGAGCAAGCGAATCACCTACAAAGTCGGCTATGTCTTGTATATCGCCTATAGTATAATAATGTGCGAGCAACACTCCGTTCTTCTCTTTAAGAAGTCGGCGTATCTCACTTTTCAGTTCTTCATTGCTCATCACAACTGCTTCTTTTTTATTTTTACTACTCTTACCCATCAACTTTTTCAACTTTTATTTTTATTTTATGTAAGATTTATTTTAAATGAAAAATATAAACAAAAACAGAAGGTGTTAATTATGTTGATAATTTTATTTTATCAATTTAAACTATTCAAAATCAAATATTTACATATTTATATTATATGTTGAAAACTACAAAATAATTATGTTTATGTTTGTTTGAAAAATGTTTAAAACTTTTATCCACAATTTTATCCTCATTTTATTAACAGGGTTATCCACACTTTTTGTTATTAATTTATACTTTCAATTATTTTATCTACAATTCTATTTTCATCAATATTTAAGCATTCATAGTCACCTCTAATACACTTTTTATTTCCATATACTGAGCATGGTCGGCATGAGAGTGTATTTTGAATAATATTTTCATCTTTCATATTCCACGACTTAAATCCGGCATAAGGATGAGTAGCACCCCAGATGCTTATAACCTTCGTACCTACGAGCGATGCTATGTGTGAGTTAGCACTGTCCATTGAAAGCATCAAGTCGAGTTTATTCATCAAAAGAAGTTCATTTTCAATACCACCAAGAATAGCTGATGCATTAGTTACACAAGGAAATTCATTTTGCCATTGATTAAATATATTCATTTCACTCTTTCCACCTCCGAAGAGGAAAACTCTCACATCGGGTATTCTCTCTGATAGGATGGAAATAACCTTCTTCATTCTTTCTATAGGATAAATTTTTCCTTGATGATTTGCAAAAGGTGCTATTCCAATCCATTTGCTTTTCTTTTCACCGAAGTTTTCATAAATGGAATTGAAATTTATTTTTCTTCCTTCAAAGATGGAGTTAAACTCAATATCAAACGTATAACCAAGTTTTGTGAGCACCTCTTTGTAATTATCAAATGAAGAGGATTGCTGCTGCATCACTTTATTGTTTTTCCTTGTAAGGAGTCGTTTGCCTTTTCTGTGTTTATCAATTGCTGCTACTTTCTTTCCGCTCAAACGGAAACGCATACGCAGATATTTTGTACGGAGAATATCGTGCATATCAGCAACAACAGTGAAATTTTTACTTTTAAGCAGGTTATATAGTTTATTGAGTCCTTTTATACCTGCATATTCTTTTTTCAAATCTACTCCGATGAATTCCACATTATCGCCAATACCGCTAAAGAACGGACGTGCGTATGGTCGGCTTAATACCGATATGCGCAACGAAGGATAGTTGCGGGCTAAAGAATACACCACCGGAACTGTCATAGCGACATCTCCGATGGCAGAAAGGCGTATTATGAGAATGTGTTCCGAATTCATCGTTTCTTTTCTATTCCTTTTTATAAAGAATAGGATTTGTAGAAGGATCGTTGTACATCTTCATCTGACGATAAACTTTCATGTATTTTCTTCCTGCTTCAATATCGTCGAGCAGCTGATCGATAGCTGTTGAGAGATCTTTCTGTTGCTCGAGCAGCACAGAGAGTTTGCCGCGGCATTTCTCCTTATGCTCTTCCGTAGCATCGGTGCGCAGTGTCTGCTCGCGCATGTGATATATTTTAAGTGCCAGAATAGAAAGCCGGTCGATAGCCCATGCCGGACTCTCAGTGTTGATAGTAGCATCGGGAAGAACCTTCACGTCGCAATATTTTTGGCGGAAGTAAGAATCTATCTGCTCCACAAGGTCGGTGCGATCCTGATTAGAGACATCTATGCGGCGCTTAATGCCCAGCGCTTCCACCGGGTCAATCTGAGGGTCGCGAATGATATCCTCAAGATGCCATTGCACGGTGTCGATCCAGCATTTAAGATACAAGCGATTTTCTATTATCGACTCTTTGTCGTAACGGTTGTTGATAGGAGAATCAACATTATCCTTAATGTGATAGTCTTCAATAACCTGATTGAAGATTTTGTTTGCGTTTTCAGTAAATTTCATATTCGATATATTTTTTACAAAGATAATGCAAATTGAGCGGAGAGCAAAATAAAAACGAAAGTTTTATATTTTGAAGTATAGCATAGTAAAGCAAAAGACCCGAAAAACTATTCGAGTCTTTTCATCCATTTGCCACCCATCATACAAGCAACACCAATAATAATGAATGGAATAGAAAGCAACTGTCCCATATTGAACGGCATTCCTTGTTCGAAACTCACCTGAATATCTTTTGTATATTCGATGAAGAAACGGAAGGTGAATATAAGTGTAAGCACAAGTCCGAAGTAGAAGCCACTACCTACGGGCTTCACTCTCGACGGATTAACATCGTTTGCCGGTTTCAGACTCTTCTTATATGTAAACCACATTATAGGGAAGAAAATAGCATAGGCGATGGCTTCGTAGAGTTGTCCCGGATGTCGGGGCATCATATCTACACGCTCAAAGATAAATGCCCAAGGCACATCAGTCACCTTTCCTATTATTTCGGAGTTCATCAAATTTCCCAAACGGATGAAACATGCTGTAACAGGTGTAGCGATAGCTATATTATCGAGCACTGTCCAGATGCTGAGCTTCGACCAACGAACATAGAGCCAAAGCGCTATCATCAATCCGAGGGTGCCACCATGACTGGCAAGTCCTTCGTAACCAGTGAATTTCCAACTACCATCTGATAGGAAACGAATAGGCAGAAACATCTCAACAATGTGCTTTCCTGACGAGAGGAAATAACCTGGTTCATAGAAGAGACAATGTCCGAGACGCGCACCAACGAGAATACCGAGAAAACAGTAAATGAACAAAGGTTCGAAAACATCGATTTCCTTGTCAGGTGTTCTGCCAATGCCTTTTACCTTTCTGATGGCAATATTCTGTGAATAAAACAGATAGCGCACAATGAAATAAGCCAGTGCCAGTCCCACAAGCCAACACATTGAGTACCACCTGAGGGCGAAATTTCCAAACCTTATAATCTCAAGATCGGGATTCCAGTTTATAAATAATAGTGCATAATTCATAGTTTACAATTCATAGAGAAAATTAAACATTGAATCGGAAGTGTATAATGTCGCCGTCTTGCACCACATAGTCTTTACCTTCGATACCCATTTTACCGGCTTCCTTCACCGCAGCTTCGGAGCCATAATGGATGTAGTCGTCGTATTTGATAACCTCGGCGCGGATGAAGCCTTTTTCGAAATCGGTGTGAATGACACCAGCACATTGCGGTGCCTTCCATCCCTTGCGGTATGTCCAAGCTTTTACCTCCATCTCACCGGCGGTGATGAAAGTCTCGAGATTAAGCAGTGAATAGGCTTTCTTTATAAGACGGTTCACACCACTCTCCTTGAGTCCGAGTTCTTCGAGAAACATCATCTTGTCTTCGTAAGTATCGAGCGAAGCGATATCTTCCTCTGTTTTGGCTGCTATAATCATTGCCTCGGCACCCTCTTCGGCTGCTATCTGCTCAATTTTCTTTGAATAATCGTTGCCATCTTTAGCAGACTGTTCATCGACGTTGCACACATAGAGCACGGGTTTTGCCGTGAGAAGGAAAAGATCGTGAGCCATCTTCTGCTCTTCCTTTGACTCGAAACTCACGCTGCGGGCATTTTGTCCCTTGTCGAGCACTTCCTTGTAAGCCTCAAGCACACCGAGCAATACCTTTGCATCCTTATTGCCGGCTGCTGCCGTCTTCTGCACCTTAGCCATCTGGCCTTCAATGGTTTCGAGGTCTTTCAGTTGCAGTTCAGTATCTATTATTTCCTTGTCAGCCACAGGATCAACCACTGCCCCACCCTCGCGGACAACATTATCGTCGTCGAAACAGCGCAGTACGTGGATTATGGCGTCTGTCTCACGAATGTTTCCAAGAAATTTATTTCCCAGTCCTTCACCTTTCGAAGCACCTTTCACAAGTCCTGCAATATCGACTATCTCGCAAGTGGCGGGCACTATACGGCCAGGATGCACTAACTCAGCAAGTCGAGTGAGGCGCTCATCGGGAACGGTGATTACACCCACATTGGGTTCTATCGTGCAGAAAGGGAAATTCGCTGCCTGCGCTTTGGCGCTCGACAGACAATTGAAAAGAGTTGATTTACCAACATTGGGTAAACCTACAATACCACATTTTAATGACATAGTAAGTAGAAAAATATTTTATTTCAACCTACAAAGGTAATCATTATTTATAAAAACGGCGAAGAAAAACCGAAGAAGTTATTTTCTGTGTCGGTAAATAAAAGGATTATTTGCGTAGGAGAAATTTATCATTTATGTAATATATTGATTCACATGTATTTAATTAAGAGCCTCTTTAATGGCGTTAAAGAGGCTTTCTAATGCAAGATAAAAGGCTCTTTAATCGCATTAAAGAGCCCTTCTATTGAGAGTAAAGTATAGTATAATATAACTAACACATTTTCAGTGTGTTGTTATATTCTGCTTTTCGAGCCAAGCAATTGCATCTTCAACGTTTATTCCACAAATATCATCTGCGGCATTATAGTTTCTTCATTTCTTTAAGAAACTCGCTGATTCGTTCGAGATAGGTGTAACTTCCTGTACCAGGGGAAGCAGTCCTTTGGAAGCAATGATCGCGTGTGGCAAGGATATGGAGCTCGCTCTGAATGCCCATGGCTCTCATCTTCTCCCAAGTCTTGACGGAATTCATAGCCGCCCAACCGTCTTTATCGCCATGAACAAAGAGCATCGGGGCGGTCTTGAGGTCGAAATTAAACTCAGGAACAAGGACGGCGTTGTCGTCAGTTCCGCTTGTTGTATTATTCTCCTCTGCCCCGTCTGTCAAAGCATAAGCGGGATAAATGCCAATGCCCCATTGCACATTGCAAGGCAGTTTGTCGAGATCATCGATGGGAAGATAAGCTTGTTGCACAGAAGAGGTGACACCCATAAGTGTGAGATGACCGCCTGCACTGCTGCCCATAATGCCGATATTATTGGGATCAAGCCCATAATCAGCCGCTTTGCTTTTGACGATTCTGATGGCTCGTTGCAAGTCTTGCCAAGCAGAGATGTGCTTCTTTAACCCCGTCTCAGGAGCTGGCCGTGGGGTGCGATAGCGCATTGTCACTACTGCCATACCGAGGCTGTTCAGGTATCTGCGTGCAGGAGCCACTTCGAAACCGTCAGGACTGTTTCCCATGTAGCTGCCACCTGAATAGATTATTTGAATGGCTTTCGTCTTGAGGTTGGCAGGGATGTGCCATTCGATGTAGGGAGTGCCTTGATTCTCTTGCACATAAGGTATCTTGCCATCGGGCCAAATGTTCTCCTTGACATATTTGTCGCGGTCATTATCATTTGGGAAGCGTTTCATGAGATCTTCTTCTGGAGCAAGAGGACCGAGCAGACCAAGTTGCTGAAGGAACTCAACGCCGCGCTCCAAGCCAAAGGCTCCGTGTCCTTTGCCAGGATAGAGATGTAGTTCGGCAGGTATGTTCCTTTTGCGAAGCTGACGGAATACCATCGTTGAAGCGTTTGGAGAATAAGGGTCGTTGCCACCATGATGCAGACTCATAGGGCAAGTCTTCTCGTCGAAATGGAAGATAGTGTCGAGTTTGACATCAGGACCATAACCGAGTCGCACATTGGGAGTGCCACCCTCACTATCGGAAAGGGCGTAGGCAGGGGCATTTACAATGGCGAAGTTCACGTGACAAGGCACATCATCGAGCGCATCTATGGGAGAGTAAGCAGGCGTCATTGAACTTGTTGCCAGCAGTAGTGCCAGATGTGAACCTGCCGACATACTAATGGTGCCTATCTTCTCAGGGTCGAAGCCACGCTTCTTTGCCTCACTACGAACCATTCGAACAGCTCTCTGACCATCTTCCCAAGCCGTTTTGTAGATGGGCAGACCTTCGGGTCGAGGAGTGCGATAGACGAAGTTTACGCATTGGAAACCGAGTTCAGTGAATCGGTTTGTCCAAAGAGTGATGAGGCTATTGTCGCAGGTGTTGTTGTAGCCCCCTCCGGAGATGAGAATCATGCATCCGCCATTGGGTGTAGCAGGCTTCTCCATCCACTCAAGGAAAGGCATGCGAGCCTTGTCGGGGTTGAAGTCTTTCAGACTTGTCTCAGCAGTCATTGCCGCAATCTGTTGAGGCTGAGTGTCGGGCATTTTGCCCTTAGGCCAAAGCGCAATGTGCTTGCCAGCCTGCACATTAAGAAATGTGGAAAATAAGAGAATTAGAAAATAAGAAAACCTCTTCATGTTTTTATGTTTTTAAATTATTGATTCTGAAATTCGTTCATTCGTGCGATATTATTTCCGATGATTTCGAACTTGATATTATCCACCGCGTCAATATATTGTTTTTTCTGTTTTTATCAGTGTGAGATTGCCGATTCTGGGATAGGTGCAAACTCCGTTGCCGACGGTGCTTTCCAAGCCCATTCAAGGTTCTGACCTTCGTAATCTTCGAGGTAAAGCAGGCGGAACTGATGCATACCTTTCAGCAATGCGATGTATCCGGTGGCGGTGTAGTTGGAGTGCGACCCGTCACCATTGACTGCCAGTTTGCCGTCGAGCAACAAGACAGCACCGTCGTCGCTTGTTACAGCAAACTGCCAGAGACCGTCCTCAGGAATGTCGAGATATCCATCGAAGATAAATCCGAAATGATCCTCGTCGGTTGCTCCTGCGATAGATGGTGCAGGCAATACCCCACTCTTTACGATTGGCGAGCGTGCCACGTCGCGAGTCCATGTGAACATGCCACGATGATATGTAAAGCGGCATCCAGGTTGGGTGTTTGTCACATTGACCGCCTGCTGATATATGATTGGGAAAGCGTGGATGCTCATCAACGGACTCGGTTCGCCATCCTTAACGAACGCCTTTGCTTTCACCTGACAGTCTTTGTCGATGGTGAACGGTTCGGAGTAGAGTGTTGATTCTTCAGTAGGTTCGCTGCCGTCGAGGGTATAATATATCTTTGCCTCGGGAGTGCGCGAATCGAGTTCAACATTGAATGTATTTTCGAAAAAGCGCGGATTTCCTTTCAGCCGAGGTGTTGACGCCATCAGTCCTTGAGTGAGCGAATAAGGCACTTTTCTATCGTCTAAAGCATTACTTGGCTTGCGGGATAAAGTGAATGAAAGTTCGCCTCCCCGCATCAGTTGGTCGTAGGTAATATATTGTGCGTCAACGGTTTCGCCATTAAATGTAACCTCCTTTATAAAGGCATAGTTTGGTTTGTCGGCAGTGATGACAAGTGTCTTTCCGTTGGGCAGTGCGATGGTTGTCTTCTTGAAGAGTGGAGCAGCAAAAACAAACTCACCCGTTCCCGGACAAGCAGGATATAGTCCAATTGCAGCAAGAACATACCATGCCGACATCTGACCGCAGTCTTCGTTGCCACAGATTCCGGCACGGTCTGGGGTGTAGAGTTCTTTTAATACTTGTCTGACACGGCGTTGAGTGCTTTCGGGATGGTTCATAAAAGAGTATAGCCAGGCAAAAGTGTGACTTGGTTCGTTGCCATGTGCATACTGCCCAATGAACCCCGAGATGTTGCCGTCATTGGTTATCGTGGGATTAAGATAATCAAAGGAGAAAAGAGAGTCGAGAGCTGTTATTGTGGCCTCTTTCCCACCCATCAGTTGAGAGAATCCATTCATATCATGAGGAACGAAGAAGCGATACTGCCAAGCTGTTGCTTCGGTATAGTCGCGCGATGATCCCGTAGGATCGAAAGGTTCGCGCCAGTTGCCTTCAGAATCCCTGCCGCGGAAGAAGCCTGTGGTTGGATCGAATATATTCTTGTAGCGCTTGGCGCGGAGATCATATTCTGCTGCAATATCATCGTGCCCCAGCGACTCCGCCATGCGGGCAATACACCAGTCGTCATAGGCAAATTCAAGTGTTTTCGATATCGACTGTGGACTCAAGTCGCATGGTATGTATCCATAAGTGTTGTACCATTCAGAGGCTGGGTCTTGATTCGACGACGACACCATTGCTTTCAGTGCGTGTTCGCCGTCGAAACTACGTATGCCACGCAGCCATGCATCGGCAATAACAGCCACACCGTGATAGCCTATCATGCAGTCGGTGTCGGCACCGCCAAGTGGCCAAAGAGGCAGTTTCCCATCGCAGTCGTACATATCCAAGAGGCTGAAAACGATGTCTTCATTCACTTCAGGATAGATAATCGACTGTAGCGGATGCCAGCTGCGGAACGTATCCCACAGCGAGAGTGTTGAGAAATAACGACGGCCGGCAGGTGCTGTCTGTATCTCCTGACGATGATTGCGGTAACGGCCATCGACATCACTGAGCAGATGAGGTACTATGAGAGAGTGATAAAGTGCGGTGTAGAAGAGCGAGCGGTCGGTATTGTCACCGCCTTCTATTTGTATTTTTCCAAACGCCTCTTCCCATTGCCGGCTTGTTGTCTGCAGAATTATGTCGAAATTGCACCGAGGAGCCTCTGTCAGGCGGTTGTTGCGTGCCCCACTCTCATCATTAGGAGAAAGACCGATGCAAACAGTCAACTCTTTCAAATCGTTGGGGAAGGTAAGCAAATAACGGTCGTGTCCGTCGGGAACACAGTCAGTAAATGGCACAGAAAACTCTGCCGAGAAATACATCCATCGGTCTTTTGCCCAACCAGTGATATGACGACCTCCTTCTATACCGATATTGGAGATCGTGGCGAAACGTATCTGGTCGGCTTTCTTGTTGCGGATGCTGTAACCCATATCGACGAGTATGCGTCGCTCGCCATTTCCTTTGAAGGTGTAACGATGGCAGCCGGTTCTTTGTGTAGCCGTGAGTTCTGCGGTGATGCCGACAGATGGAAAGCTGACACTATAATAACCGGGATAAGCTTTCTCGTCGGAACGTTTAAAAGGCAGAGGTGTGGTTTCGTAGCCATTGTCACCCGTTGCAACGTTTCCCGTCAGTGGTACGAAGAGGAAGTCGCCCATGTCGCCCTCGCCAGTTCCGCTCAGATGGGTGTGAGAGAATCCGATTATGGTGTTGTCTTCGGCATGATAGCCCGAGACACCATCCCACCCGTCGTTACGTGTGTCGGGACTTAACTGCACCATACCGAACGGAGCAGCGGCACCGGGATAGGTATGTCCGTGAAGACCAGTGCCCACAAACGGGTCGGCAAGTTGTAAGGGATCGTTTGTTGAGGTACACGAAAAGGTTAGAAGCAATCCCGTCAAGAGGAATGCCTTCAGTGAAAGTAGGTTATTTTTCATAGTGGTTTATGATATTTATTTGTTTTTTCAATATAGGTTTTGTTGTTTAATCAATGCGCTTCGAGCCAGTTACTCCCCCACCCCGCATCTGCAATGAGCGGCACAGAGAGCTTGTAGGCATTCTGCATCTCTTCGATGACGATGTGCTCCACTTTTTCTTTTTCTTCGGGATAAACGGAGAAGTTGAGTTCGTCGTGCACTTGGAGAATCATTTTCGATTTAATTCCTTCTTCTTTGAAGCGGTTGTAGATTTTCACCATTGCCACTTTTATGATGTCCGCCGCTGAGCCTTGTATAGGGGCGTTGATGGCGTTTCGCTCTGCAAAACCGCGCACAGTGGAGTTGTTGGAATTGATGTCTGGCAGATAGCGGCGACGGTGGAACAGCGTCTCGGCATATCCTTTCTCGCGCACTGTTTGCTTACTTTGTTCCATATATTCATACACCTGCGGGAATGTCTCGAAGAACCCGTCGATCAGTTGCTTTGCTTCAGCGCGGCTAATGTCGAGTCGCTCGGCGAGCCCGAAAACGGTGATGCCGTAGATGATTCCGAAGTTTGCGCGCTTCGATTTTGTGCGCTCGTCGCGCGTAACCTCGTCGATACCTTTTTTATATATAGTGGCGGCGGTGGCGGCATGTAGGTCCTTGCCGTCCTGGAAGACCTTTATCATGTGCTCGTCGCCCGAGAGGTGTGCCATCACTCGCAGTTCTATCTGACTGTAATCGGCAGAGAAAAACAGACACCCTTCTTCCGGAATGAAACATTTGCGAATCTCTTTTCCGTCTTCGCCGCGCACAGGGATGTTCTGTAGGTTAGGGTCGCTCGACGATAGTCGTCCGGTGGCAGTGATTGTCTGGTTGAACGATGTGTGGATATGTCCCGTGCGAGGATTGATGAGGCGTGGAAGTGCGTCGACATAAGTGCCGAGCAGTTTTTTCAAACCGCGGTAGAGAAGTATGTTTTCAACAATCTCATGCTTGCCTTTCAGTTGCATAAGCACTTCTTCCGATGTCACGTATTGCCCGGTTTTCGTCTTCTTCGGCTTTTCTATTATTTTCATCTTGTCGAAGAGGATCTCCCCCACTTGCTTTGGTGACGATATATTGAACGACTCTCCCGCTAGCTCGTATATGTGTTGCTCAATGGTGTTCATTCGTGTGGTGAAGATGTCAGAAGTCTCCTCGAGAGCAGCCGTGTCAATTCTCACACCATTCATCTCCATCTCGGCAAGCACCCTCACCAGCGGCATCTCAATCTCGCTGAAGAGTTTGTCCACCCCTTTTTCACGTAGCTTCGGCTCAAGTACGTTTTTCAGGCGAAGGGTGATGTCGGCATCTTCTGCGGCATATTTATAGACATCCTTTGGGTCGAGTTCTCTCATAGAGCGTTGGTTTTTACCTTTCGGACCTATCAGTTCGTCGATGTGTATGGTTTTGTATCCGAGGAGAGCCTCGGCCATGTCGTCCATGTTATGACGCAGTTCGGGTTGGATGAGGTAATGGGCAATCATGGTGTCCCATAGCTCCCCTGCCAGATCGACACCATAGTTGCGGAGCACCTCAAGGTCGTATTTGATATTCTGCCCCACCTTCACAATGTCGGGGTTTTCATAAAGCGGTTTGAAGATTTCGACAAATTGTTCTGCTTCGTCGCGATTTTCCGGAATTGCAACATAGTAGGCCTCGTTTTCTTTCACAGAAAAGCTCAACCCCACCAATTCTGCATCAATCGCATTGGTTGATGTGGTTTCGGTGTCTAAACTTAAAATTTTATTTGTAAACAGTTTTTTACACAATTCTTTTGCATCTTCTTTATTATCAATAAGTTGATAAGACGCATTTATTGTGTTAACCGTCTCAAAACTCGAATATTTTTGTTCTTGTTGGTCTTCGTCGGCAAAAGATGCGAATAAATCGAGGGGTTGATTTAACTTTGGTTTGGTGTTGTTTTGTTTGTTTAACACTTTGCGGATTAAAGTGTGAAATTCCAGTTCTTCGAAGATTTTTGTCAGTTGTTGCTCATTTGGCTCGGCGAGTTTGAGTTTTTCGAGTTCAAGTTCCATCGGAACATCCTTTCTGATGGTGGCAAGGAATTTCGACATTTTGATGTCATCGACAGCCGCTTCAATCTTTTCGCGCAATTTGCCTTTCACCTCATCGGTATGATTGAGCAGGTTATCGATTGACCCGAATTGTTTTATCAGTTTGCTTGCTGTCTTTTCTCCGACACCGGGGCAGCCAGGGAAGTTATCCGACGAATCGCCCATGAGTGCAAGCAGGTCAATGACCTGGAGTGGGGTATCGATATCGTATTTCTGACACACCTCTGGCACTCCCATTTTCTCGTAACCACCACCATGGCGTGGGCGGAAGATATAAACATTGTCGGTCACAAGTTGACCGTAGTCTTTGTCAGGGGTAAGCATGTAGGTGTCGTCACCATTGGCCCCGGCTTTTGTGGCAAGCGTACCAATGACATCGTCGGCCTCGAAACCGTCGCACTGAAGCACGGGAATGTTCCACGCCTCGAGAATCTGCTTAATGATAGGCACCGCCTTGCGAATGTCTTCGGGGGTCTCTTTGCGTTGGGCCTTGTATTCGGGAAAGACTTCGTGACGGAAAGTGAGACCATGATCGAAGGCAACACCAAGATGAGTGGGCTGCTCTTTGCTGATGATCTCTTGAAGGGTATTCACAAAACCGAGAATGGCCGAAGTATTCAGCCCCTTCGAATTTATGCGGGGGTTGTTGATGAAGGCATAATAGGAGCGATAGATTATCGCATAAGCATCAAAAAAGAATATTTTGTTCATAATATTTTTTTATTTGGTGTAAAATTACAAATTTTTTGGAAGTAATCCCGATAAAATAACTAATTTTGTAACAAAAATAAACTGAGAATGGATTATATTTCGCTCATAAAGGCTCCGATAGAGAAAGAATTATCCGATTTCATCGAGCTTTTTAATGATTCTCTGACCACTAGCGAGGGTCTTCTTTCGCATGCGCTCGATCATATAAAATCTAGGTCGGGTAAGCGCATGCGTCCCATTCTCATGTTGCTTATCGCAAAAAATTTCGGTATTGTAAACGATGCCACACTAAACGCTGCTGTGGGACTTGAACTTCTTCACACAGCATCGCTCGTGCACGACGACGTCGTCGATGAGAGTAACGAGCGTAGGGGACAGGCATCGGTAAATGCTACTTATAATAATAAGGTGGCTGTGCTGGTGGGTGACTATATTTTGTCAACGGCTTTGCTGAAAGTGTCGTTCACACATTCCGAAATTATCGTGCAACATCTGGCTGAACTAGGACGCACACTGAGTAACGGTGAAATACTACAACTCTCTAATATTCAACGAAATATGATTTCCGAAGAGGTTTATTATAGTGTGATAAACCAAAAGACAGCAGCTCTTTTCGAGGCTTGTGCAGGCATCGGAGCACTATCGGTAAACGCAAGCGAGGACAGGGTAGAGGCAGCCAAGAAATTCGGACACAATTTGGGAATGATATTCCAGATACGTGACGACATATTCGATTATTTCTCTGATGAAACAATCGGTAAGCCAACCGGCAACGACATGCACGAGGGAAAGATAACGCTCCCCGCCATTTATGCGCTCACATCGACAAATAACGAGGCAATGAGAGATGTCGCGCTGAGGGTGAAAAACAATTCTGCAACTCCCGATGAAATCGAGAATTTAGTGAATTTTACCAAGGAAAATGGTGGTATAGAGTATGCTGAGAAAAAGATGCTCGAACTGAAAGAAGAGGCGATGCAGTTTATTGTTGACTACGTTTCTGACGATTCTATACGAAAATCACTCTCTTTCTACCTCGATTATGTTATTCAAAGAAGCAATTGAATAACAGATTATTCCTCATTTCATCGGTATAATTCACAAATGACAACGCCCCCACCAGTGTTGTTTTGTCTTGCTGCAGATACCCTTTTATGTAGCAACCAGTGTTTTTTTGCGAAGTTATCCGTATTTGTTGTTTCTCTTGTCTGTATCTGTTTCTGATGCACTCTAATATGTTTATTTTACTTTATTATTGTGTTTGTTGAAAATTTTGCTAGCAAATTTTTCAATAAAGGGCCCATCTAATGTCAATAAAAAGCCTCTTTAATAGAAAATTTGCTAGCAAAATTATTTCTTCGGAATTGTTGTTTCGTTTCTTTTTCTGTTTCTTTCTATTACTTTAATCCCTTTTTTATTTCATCCAAAATGTGTTGATAGTAAGGAATAGGAATGTAGAGTAGGGGGCAAAATGGTTTTAATGTGGAAGTGGAAAGACAAAAATATGCCTGAGAAAAAACCGACCATAATCAACTATTTCTTTCTGATATACAATGTTTTACGAAGTATAGTTCTTGTATACAAAAAGAATGTAGTGGTTTTTTCTCAGGCAACAAACTCCCAAATATTATTGTTTGCCGGGTAGTAGCCGTGGCTTAGAAGAACTTGGTTTCTTCGCCAACGATCTCGCTGAGCAATAGATTTGCCAGTCGGCTTGTGCCAAGGCGCAACCACTTATTGTCCAGCCATTTCTCGCCAAGCACTTCCTTCACGATAGTGTAATATGTGATGGCGTCCATCACCGTGTTGATACCTCCGGCAGGCTTGAATCCTATTTGTATTCCAGTCTCGTTGTAGTATTCTTTAATTGCCTGGCACATTACATATGCGGCCTCTGGTGTTGCCGATATCTTCTCCTTGCCTGTTGAAGTCTTTATGTAGTCAGCGCCTGCATACATCGATAAAATCGATGCTTTTTTAATATTTTCCGCAGTTTTTAGGCATCCGGTCTCAAGTATAACTTTCATTGGAACGTCGCCACACACGTTTTTCAGTTCGCTGATATCATCAGCCACACCCTCATAGTCGCCGCTGAGGAATTTCCCAACAGGCATTACGATGTCGATCTCTGTTGCTCCGTCTTTGATTGCCAATGCTGTTTCTGCGATTTTTACCTCCATCAGAGCTTGCGATGAAGGGAAGCTTCCGCTGACACATGTGACGTTAACACCCTCAACCTCAAGTGTTTGGCTAACGATGTTTGCAAAGCATGGATAAACACAAATACAAGCTACGTTGGGTAGGTCGGGATATGTGTCAGCATACTGATTCACGCGCTCCGTGAACGCCAAAACAGACTCATCACTGTCAGTAGTCTTCAAGGTGGTAAGCTCGATGCTGGCCATTAGGAATTTCTTCACGTCGAGAGTGTCGTTTTCGTGCACTTTTTCAGCAATAATCTTCTTCACAGCAGCCGACACCTGCTCATCGGTGATATTGAAATCATACTTGCCAAAAGCCTGTTCGATGTTGCTTTGTGAGGTGGGGGAGGTGATAATCTTTAACTTCCCACTGTTTGTGTTTTTTTTATTTTCCATAGTTTTACTTTTATTTGTTTATGCTTTTAGTTTTTCGTTCTGAATGTGGCGAAGCGAGTCGCGCTTTGTCTTCTTTTCAATCGACTTTTCTAGTTCTTTTGTAAGATCAACTCCTGTTTGGTTTGCCAGACATATCAGCACCCATAACACGTCGGCCATTTCTTCGCCAATGTTGCTCTGTTCGCCTGGTTTGAAACTCTGGTCACCATAGGTACGGGCAATAACACGTGCCAACTCACCGACTTCTTCTGTCAGGCAAGCCATGTTTGTCAGTTCAGAGAAATACCTTACTCCGTATTTCTTAATCCACTGATCTACAAGTGTTTGTGCTTCTTTTATTGTCATCGTTTCTATTTTTCGTATTTTATTTCGATGGTCTCTTTTCTAGAAAAAATGCGCTGAAACCCTTTTTGGGCTTATTCCTTGTTTTTGGTGTCCATACATATTGTCACGGGACCGTCGTTAATAAGTTCCACCTGCATATTTGCGCCAAATTCGCCGGTCATCACGTCCTTGCCGATAGTGTGGCTCATCTCTTTGCAGAATTGTTCGTAGAGTGGAATTGAGATATCGTGTGTCGCGGCACGAAACCACGACGGACGGTTTCCTTTTTTGTATGAGGCAAATAGGGTAAACTGACTGACAACCAATATATTACCGCAAACATCCATAATACTTCTGTTCATCACGCCGTTTTCATCATCGAAGATTCTCAATTGCGAAATCTTCTTTACAAGCCACTCCACGTCGTCGCTGTTATCTTCCTGACAAATACCCAATAGTATCAGCAAACCGTTGTCGATCTCTGACTTCTTGGTTCCTGCAATGGTTACACTTGCGTGCTTAACTCGTTGAATAACAGCTCTCATGGTGCAAATTTACGAATATATATTTTTAATCCTGCACTTTGGCATCGTAAAAATCTTTAATTATCTTCGCCTTGGATGCTCCGATAACATTTGTAAGTGTCTCAATATCAGCTTCTTTTATTCTTTTTACACTCTTGAATTTTTTGAGAAGCACGTCTTTGGTCTTTGGCCCAATTCCGGCAATTGTGTCCAGTTCTGAGTGGAGCATGTTTTTGTTTCGCTTTTGGCGATGGAATGTGATAGCAAACCTGTGCACTTCATCTTGCAGGTGTGTGAGTACATGAAATAGTTCTGTATCTGTCTTAATACCAATTACTTGCGGTGGATTTCCATATAGAATTTCGTTGGTCCTGTGACGATCGTTTTTCGCAAGTCCGGCAATTGGAATATTGAGGTGCAATTCGTCTTCCACAACTTCACGCACAACTGACATCTGACCCTTGCCGCCATCGGTAATTATAAGGTCGGGTAGGGGAGTGTTTTCTTCAATCATGCGTGAATATCTGCGTCGTACAACTTCTTGCATTGAAGCATAGTCGTCGGGGCCCACAACAGTCTTTATGTTATATTTTCTGTAATCTTTTCTTGACGGTTTCATCGCCTTGAACACCACACAAGCAGCAACGGCGTTTGTTCCAGAGATGTTTGAATTGTCGAAGCACTCTATTTGGTATGGCATTTTTTCAAGTTTCAGCTTGCTCTGAAGTTCTTTCATCAATCGTGTTTGCTTTTGCTCGGGGTTTAGTTTTTCCGATTGTTTAAGTCTGTCAACTTTATATTGTTTTCCGTTCATTTCCGACAGATCGAGAAGGTGTTTCTTGTCACCGCGCTGAGGGACGAAAAACGTTGCGTCGTTTAGGGTCCATTCCATCTCAAAAGGAACAACAATCTCTTTTGCTGTTGACTTGAACCGTGTACGTATCTCTATAATTGCGTTCAATAGCAAATCTTGCTCGGTTTCATCGAGTTTTCTTTTATATTCGAACGTAAAGCTTTGATTTATAGAGCCATTCATCACATGAATGTAGTTGATGAACGCTGTGCGGTTGTGCTCGTCTTCAGTAATAGTAAATACATCAATGTTAGATATTGTATGTGATACGACTTCGCTTTTTGCTCTGAATCCTTCGAGCATCTGGTATTGTTTTTTCAGTTCTTCTGCTTCTTCAAACTCCAGATTCTCAGCCTTTTCCAGCATTTTTGAATATATAAGATTGTTCAGCTCGCGGGTGTTTCCTTTCAGTATTTCCCTTGATTTGGCTATATTCTCCTGGTAATCCTCGTACGATTGTTTATCGATGCATGGACCATAACAGTTCTTCAGATGATATTGCAAGCAGGGCCTAAATTTTCCTTCCTTAATTCCTTCTTTTGTCAGGTTTAACCGACACGTGCGTGGTTTGTAGAGTTTAAAGATTATGTCCAGAAGCTGGTACATTGTTGTTACGTGGCTGTATGGCCCGTAATAATTTCCGATTTTTTTGTTGATATTTCTTGTCTTGAATATTCTTGGGTAACTTTCGTTTGTGATACAAATGCTTGGATATGTTTTTCCGTCTTTGAGCAGAACGTTGTATTTTGGATTGTATTTTTTTATCAGGTTATTTTCAAGCAAAAGTGCGTCTTCTTCGCTATTTACTACAGTATAACTTATATCCCAAATTTTCGAAACGAGTATTTTTGTTTTGTATCTGTCCACTTCTGTGTGGAAATACGATGAAACCCTTTTCTTCAGATTCTTTGCTTTTCCTACATAAATAATGGTGTGATTGTCGTCGTAATACTGGTAGCTACCTGGCTTTTCCGGCATATTTTCGACAATCAGCTTAAGTTTTTCGAGTCTTTTTTTGTTTTCTTCCTTTGTCATATCTGCTTTATGTAGGCCTGATTGTTTCACGTGAAACATTATGGGGCGAAGGAATAAGTTTCTTTATTCTTCTTCGCCCCACATTTTTCGATTAAATCTGAATAAGTGACGTAACTTCTACATCATCGTCAAATGCTTGTCTTCCGTTTAATCCTTCGTTTACAAGTTCTATAATAAAATTGCAATAGATTTTCTTGGGATTGAATTTTCTAACAAGATTGCATGCAGCTTTCATTGTTCCTCCAGTAGCAAGCAGGTCATCGTGAAGTAAAACAATGTCGTTTTCACCGATAGCATCCTTGTGAATTTCGATAGTGTCGATTCCGTATTCTTTTGCATAACTTTCTTGTACTGTCTCACAAGGGAGTTTTCCTGGTTTTCTACAAAGCACAACACCTGCACCCAATCGGAGCGCCAATGCAGACGACATTACAAAACCACGACTTTCAATACCTACGATCTTTGTAATCCCCTTGTCTTTGTAGAGATCATACATCTCATCGTTGATGATTTTTATACATTCCGCACTTTTAAACAATGTTGTTACATCCCTGAAGTTTACACCTTTAATTGGCCAATCAGGAATGCATCTCAGATTTTTAAGAAGAATTTCGTTGTTCATTTTATTTGTTGTTTTTATGATTAATCGAAGTGTTCCACGTGAAACATTTTATGTTGTATTCTTTTAAATTATCTACCCATAAGTACAAGTAAAACGTTTATATCGCTTGGTGATACTCCAGGAATTCTGCTTGCTTGAGCAAGTGTTTCCGGATTTATTCTGATGAGTTTTTGCCGTCCTTCGGTAGATATCTCATGAAGAGAGTTATAGTCGAAGTGCCCTTTTATCTTTATGTTTTCGAGCCGTTGCATTTTCTCTGCTACTTCTTTTTCACGCTCTATGTAGCCTTTATATTTCATTCTAATCTCTGCGGCCTCTTTTTTTTCGTCTTTACGATTAGGCACAGATTCGATTATGTTTTTCAATTCGTGTAGGGTTTCGCTCAGTGCTTCGATTGTTACAAATGGTCGTGCGATAAGATCCGAAATCTTACAACCTGAAGAGAGTGGGGTAGAGCCCAGACTTTCTAGAGTAGGATTTATAATTGCGGGTTTTACAGGTGTACGGTTGCAATAGTCGATAATACGCTCTATGCCCTCTTTCTTTTCAATCCACCAATTGTATCTTTCTCGTGTTGCCAGTCCTAAGCCGTAGGCTTTTTCTGTCAGTCTTTCGTCGGCATTGTCTTGTCGAAGCAGTATTCTATATTCTGCTCTTGATGTGAACATGCGATATGGTTCATCGACACCTTTTGTGGTAAGATCGTCGATGAGTACACCGATATAACTTTCATCGCGCCCCATAACAAATGGCTCGCCTCCTCCACATTTCAAAGCTGCGTTTATTCCCGCTACCGTTCCTTGTCCTCCAGCCTCTTCATACCCCGTAGTGCCATTCACTTGTCCAGCGAAGAAGAGACCGTCGACAACCTTCGATTCGAGAGAGTGTTGCAATTGTGTAGGATCAAAAAAGTCGTATTCGATAGCATATCCAGGTCGATACACTTTCACATCGCGCAGTGCGGGAATATGTCGGATTGCTTCTATCTGGCATTCGATAGGCATGCTCGACGAAAACCCGTTCAGGTACATTTCGTTTGTGTCAGTCCCTTCCGGTTCGAGGAACAGCGGGTGGCGATCTTTATCAGGGAATGTTACAAGTTTTGTTTCTATCGAAGGACAATATCTCGGTCCGATGCTTTGTATCTGTCCGTTGTAAAGTGGAGAGTCGTCGATGCGGTTTCTCAGAGTGTTGTGCACCTCTTCGTTTGTGTAGCAGATCCAGCATGGCAATTGTGGCAGGTTTTTCCCTTCGCCCATGTAACTGAACTTATAGTTGTTTCGGTCGCCATCTTGACGTTCCATGTCCTCGAAATGCACACTTCTACGATCGATTCTGACAGGTGTTCCTGTCTTCATTCTGTACGATCTAATCCCTTGATGTTCAATACTTTCCGTTAATTTGTGTGCTGCAGGTTCTGCACATCGTCCACCTTCTACTTGTTTGCGTCCGACATGCATCATGCCATTAAGGAATGTACCAGCAGTGATGATGACACATCGTGCTTTGATATCAACACCCCAGATGGTTTTCACACCAGTTATCTTGCCATTTTCCACACATATTTCCTCAACCTGATCTTGCCAGATGTCGAGGTTGTCTGTGTGGTCGAGCGTTTCTCTCCATGTTGTAATGAATTTCGCCCTGTCGCATTGTGCTCTCGGACTCCACACCGCAGGTCCCTTTCCCATGTTAAGCATGCGGAATTGTATCGTTGTTGCGTCGGTGACGAGCCCCATTTGTCCGCCAAGAGCATCTATTTCGCGCACAATCTGTCCTTTCGCTATTCCACCCACAGCAGGGTTGCAACTCATCTGTGCGATTTTATTCATATCCATCGTCACGAGACAAGTCCTTGCCCCGAGGTTGGCTGCAGCAGTAGCTGCTTCACATCCAGCATGACCGCCGCCAACTACCACGATGTCGTATTTCATTTCCATAGTAGCTATATCTCCGACAAAGTTACATAAAATCGAGTGCAGTACAAAAAGAAATTGTTCTTTTTTAATGCCGAGACATGGTAACTTCTTCATTCATAAGGATGGAAATGTTGCATAAAATCGAGTGCAGTACAAAAAGACGAGTTGTTGAGCAAAGCGAAAAAATAATTCTTTTTTATGCCGAGATAATGTTATTCAATGAAAAAAGAGATTTGATTTTGTATTATAACGGAATATTGTTAATTTTGCAGATAGAAAGCTGTTTAACACTAATCTTTTACATTATGAAAAATTTGAAGCTATCATTTATTTTTCTCACCCTTGTATTTCTCGGGTCAAGTATAACAGTCTGTCAAGCCAAGCGTCACCAACCCAAGGCAAAAGCCAAGCATGTAGTCCTTATCGGTATTGACGGTTGGGCCGCCAAAAGTATTGCAGATGCCGACATGCCATGTGTGAAAGGCACCCTCATGGCGAACGGTAGCTATACGCTGAAAAAACGTTCTGTATTACCTTCGGCATCGGCTATCAACTGGGCATCGGTGTTTATGGGTGTTGGCACAGAAAGCCATGGCTACACAAAGTGGTTCTCGAAGGTGCCAGAGATTCCTTCATCGGTTACCAACGAACGCGGCATCTTCCCCACCATTTATTCTATTCTTAAAGAACAACGACCAGAAGAGCGTTCAGGGCTGCTTTGCGACTGGGACGTCATCAAGCATCTTGTCGACTCTGCGTGTGTTGATGATGTGATGTTTATCCCCGGCGGTAGCTCTGGTGACGAGTATGTGGAAAAGCACGGAGGCACCAAGTTCGACTACACGATGGCCGCTGTCAATTATATTAAGGAAAAGAAACCAACGTTCATGACCATCTATTTCTCAGGTCTCGACCATGCAGGTCATACTTTTGGATGGTATACCGACGAATACTATGCCTTCGAGAAATTCATCGATCAGTGCGTCAAACTTATTGTCGATGCAACTAAAGAAGCCGGCATTTACGATGACACTATTTTTGTTCTTACAGCCGATCATGGAGGCATAGACAAAGGACACGGGGGCATGACGCTCGACGAGATGCTGTCGCCTTTTGTCGTCTGTGGAAAAGGCATCAAAGAAGGGTTTGTGATGACAGATGCCATGATGCAATACGATGTACCTGCCACTGTAGCCTACATGCTCGGGGTTACCCCTCCGCAAGCCTGGGTTGGTCGCCCAATGACTTCCATTTTTAATAAATAAAGAAAAGCAATGATATAGTTAGCATCTGCAACATAGTAACTATATCACTACCTTTATAATACCTCTTCTCCTCAACACGTTTTATCCGTGTGGGAGAAGAGTTTTTCATTATTAAAAAGTCTTTTCTCAGATACTTAGAAGCAGAAGAAAGACAACTTGTTAATGAGCAAGAAACCAAAGAGTCGGCCCTTACCCAGTAGCTTATTAATCATCTCAAGTATATGGGCATAAATGTCCATAATAGAGAAGAGATGATTCAATATCTCAATGAACATGGGTACGGAAGTATTCAGGAAGCTGTTAAAAGGGTTATGTATAACTTTGATTTTTTAGTTCGATACTCCCCCCTTGCAAAACCCTTTGTGGATAAAGGCTTTCGCGATATGTGAAAATTTTGCTAGCAAAATTTTCAATAAAGAGGCTTTCTATTGCCATTAAAGAGGCCCTTTAATCGAAATTTTGCTAGCAAAATTATTAATAGATGGTTTTGTTGTGCAGAAAGAAGTACGTATTTTGAGGTGGAAAGCAGGCAAGACTTCGTTGGAGGCAAAGTGTGGGGAATGAAAATGTAGCATGGAAAATTCTTTTTATAGGTGTAATATTTGTATATTTGCAGAATGAAAGGATTTGGGCGAATGTGTTTTTCTTAAATATAAATACTATGAGGAAACTGTGTGTCTTTTTGTTTTCGTGGTTGATGCTCCTACAGGGCACCTCGGCAGACATGAAGGAAAAAGAAGCCGACGTGTGTATCTATGGTGCCACTTCTGCCGGTGTGATAGCTGCCTACACGGCAAAGATTCAGGGCAAATCGGTTTTGCTGATAGAGCCTACAGCCCGTATCGGAGGTTTATCGGCAGGTGGTTTGGGAGATACAGATATTGGTAAAGTGGATATCATCCAAGGTTTTTCGCTTGGTTTCTACCAGAGAGTGGGCAGGAAATACGGAAAGGATGAGCC
This sequence comes from uncultured Prevotellaceae bacterium, assembly GCA_902783625.1. Lineage (GTDB taxonomy): Bacteria > Bacteroidota > Bacteroidia > Bacteroidales > Bacteroidaceae > Prevotella. The sequence continues at coordinate 2,313 of CACZRN010000032.1, read as the reverse complement.
AGCCTTCAAGTTTGAACCCAGTGTGGCGTTGGCGGTGTATAACGACTTCCTGAGTGAGGCTGGCGTGGAGCCACTGATGCCATATCGCTTGCGTTCAGTTAAGAAGAAGGGAAACGTGATAAACAGTATCGTCGTTGAGAAGTCTGATGACACCAAGGAGCGTGTGCGTATTTCGGCAAAGGTGTTTATCGACTGCTCCTATGAGGGCGATCTGATGGCAAAGTCAGGTGTCAGCTATACAGTAGGACGCGAATCGAATGCGCAGTATGGCGAGATTTATGATGGAGTGCAGATGCTCGACAAGCACCAGTTCCCCGATGGCATTGATCCCTATAAGGTAAAAGGCGATCCCAAGAGCGGTTTGCTTTATGGCATCCTGAAGAGGAATATGGGAAAACGTGGAGATGCCGACAAGTGCGTTCAGGCTTACAATTACCGCATCACACTGACCAACGATCCTTCTAATATGTTGCCCATCACAAAGCCCGAGAACTACGACCCCACGCGCTATGAGCTTCTGCTTAGGTGGAAAGAGTTGGCTCCTTGGAATTCTATCCGCGACTGTTTCGGTTGGAACCTGATGCCCAACAATAAGACAGACATCAACAATCGCGGAGCCTTCTCTACCGACATGATAGGTGAGAATTGGGATTATCCTGAGGCAAGTTATAAAAAGAGAGACAAGATACGCAAGGCTCACCTCGATTACACCTTGGGCCTGCTCTATTTTGTCGGTCACGACGAGCGGGTTCCCGACAGCATCCGTAACAGCATGTTGGAGTGGGGGCTTCCCAAAGATGAATATCAAGAAACCGCTCACTTCACCCCGCAGATGTACATCCGCGAAGCCCGACGTATGATAGGGCGCTATGTGATGACCGAAAACAACTGTCTGGGGCGTACCGATGTTGACGACTATGTGGGGTGGGCTGCCTACAATATGGACTCCCACAACTGCGGACGCTACGTGGTGGATGGCATGGTAAAGAACGAGGGTGATGTGCAGATAGGTTGCCCCAAGCCCTACAACGTGAGTTACCGATCGATAACCCCTGTCGAGGCTGAGGCGAGTAATCTTCTTGTTCCGGTATGCTTGAGTGCCAGCCACATAGCATATGGAAGCATTCGCATGGAGCCAGTCTTCATGGTTTTGGGCGAGAGTGCGGCCATAGCAGCTTGTCTGGCTATCGACAACCACCAGAATTGTGTCCAAAAGGTAAGTTCGACAGATGTGATGCAAAAGTTCAATGCGCTGAAGCCATAACCATCGCTTTGGCGCTGCTTTATGCGAAAGACGCTTTATTTTTTCGTCAAATAAGGCGAAAACCTTTGCGGAATCACAAAAAAGTATTATTTTTGCACACAAATGATAGGTGTCAATACCTAAATATAATTATTTTGGGCCGCTGCCGTGCTTGTGGAAAGTGAGTGGTGGCACAGATTTTTTGCGCTGAAAAAGAATACTACTATAGACTATAATTTAATTAAATAATTTAAAAATCAATCATTTATGTGGTTAATCAATTCATCAATCGGTAGAAAAGTAGTGATGTCGGTCACTGGCATTGCGCTTATTCTATTCCTGACATTCCACATGTGCATGAATGTTGTTGCGCTCTTCTCGGGCGAGGCTTACAACACGATATGCGCTTTGCTAGGTGCTAACTGGTATGCAGTAGCAGCAACATTGGGCTTGGCTTTCCTGGCTGTTGTCCACATTGTGTATGCTTTCCTGCTTACCATGCAGAACCGTAAGGCCCGCGGTGCACAGCGCTATGCTGTGACCGAAAAGCCTGGCAAGGTGGAATGGGCTTCTCAGAACATGCTCGTGCTGGGTATCATCATCCTGCTCGGCTTGCTTCTCCATCTCTTTAACTTCTGGTACAACATGATGTTTGCCGAGCTGTTCCACATCGCTACTCCGCTGGAGCCCACCGATGGATTCGGACTTATTAAGCAGACATTCTCGTGCCCACTCTATGTTGTGCTCTATGTCATCTGGATTGTAGCCATCTGGTTCCACCTCAGTCACGGCTTCTGGAGCGCAATGCAGACTCTCGGAGTGAATGGCAAGGTGTGGTTCAATCGCTGGAAGAAGATAGGACTCGTCTACGTCACCCTGCTCATGCTCGGCTTCCTCGTGGTCGTTCTGGGCTTTGCCACCAAGACAGCTCCCAGCCTTTGCAAGGCAAAGGCAGAGTGCATGATGCAGCCCACTTGCGACAAGGCGAAGGCAGCTTGTTTCGATGAAGCAAAAGCCTGCCAGTGTGAGGAATGCAAGTGCGACCCCTGCCAGTGCGGCGAGGAAAAAGC
>CACZRN010000031.1 GCA_902783625.1 uncultured Prevotellaceae bacterium | reverse complement strand
ATTGCCATTTGTCCGCTTATGGTGTCTATCTCGTAAACGAAATCATTCATAAGACGCGCGACAGTTTCTTCGAGTTCTTCGATGGAATAGTCGTTTCCTTTCTGCTCTACAAAATTCCACCATAGATTCTCTGCGACATTCTCTCTTGCCACATCCCTTATCGTGCAATCTTTTGTGCCTGCCTTCGCATCGTTAATCTTCTTTTCCCACTTTGCGGTATTGCCCTCCTCGCACAGTGGATTTCTCCACTCCCAATATATTCCTGCGGAGAAGACATTCTGGCCATATAGCTTATCCAATCGCCTGCTCTCATCAATGTTCTCGAGCAGGAGATCATCAAAGACTTTCAATACGTTTCCATCTTCTATCTCTATGAATCCGTGTCTCAACAGCCACACAAGTCCTACGCCGATGCCTGCATATCCTTCGGCCACTCCCGATGTCATTCCGCTCTTGTCCGACATCAGTACATCGTCGAGCAGTCGGCCGGCAAACATCCCATATTGTTTTATCCCAGTCTGTCGGGAATAGGCAAACAGGAACATGCTCACTCCAGTCTTACCATAGAACAATCCGTCTGAAGGAATATTATTCAGATTGGCAACTATTGTGTTCGCAATCTTGCGTAGTAGTATATCTTTTCTTTCCATTGTATTTTTTAAAGCCATGCCAGCAATTTTACGTGCAAGCATGGCTCCAGTTGATATTATACATAAAACGTACTATTGCACGACAACCTCTTCTATTTCCCTTGGTTCATAGTATTTACGACCATCGTATAACATTTCCATCATATCAGGATACAATGACTTTATTGTATCCTTAAAAGATGAGAATCCATCAGGAAGCACTTCTCCCTGAAATACTTTCCTCCAGAACTCTAACTGATCGGCACGTGAATGCTTAGACAACACCGAGAGAATCGTTTCAGCATTATCTGATGTCGGGTATAAGGCCGCATTCATATCAAAAAGCAAAGATTTCTCCAGTGTTTTAGTTAAACCAACAAAGTCTTCTTCATCATCTGTCTGTAGAAAAATATCTATTATTCTTTCATAATAAGCTTTCACCGATATCGACATCTCCACCTTGCGTAGTGTCTCAAGATGAATTGCAAATTCCTCATAATACGGGCTTGAATCATCAATATATATATTCTTGATTTCCCTCCATGTTGAAGGAAAAAGCTTCAGGAAATTTTGCTTTTCCTTTTTGTTGTTAGGATTATAATAAAGATAATAGTTCGAGATACATATTTTTTTTAGTTGATCTGGATAATTAATTTTCATACCCAACGGAATGTATGACTCTGTCCTTATTTTTCCCTTGTTGCTTACATAGTAGAAAACGGTAGGCTGTTTTTTTTCCATATAGACAAGTGACTTTTTTGCCATAATGGTATCATATACAGATATCTGGCATTCCGAATCAATATACTTCTCTTTTATTCTATTTTTTTTTGATACAGTCTCATCGCTCCATATTATCTCATCAAGCAAAACACCACTTCGCCTCTGACTATCCGCATTGCATATCACACGGGAATCTGTCATTTTCCCATCTTTTGTATATACAGCCAGAATAATATCAAAATGGTTTACTTCCGCCATCTTCTTCCGGAATAATGTCGCTACTACATTTTGTTTTCTCACATATTTTGAACCATAATAATACTCATAACTGTTCCCGTCATCTGTATTTGGAACAAATAAGTTTAAATATTCAGATTCGACTATTTTATTATTACGTATTACATTTCCATGACTATAATATCTATTCTTTATAATTTCCTCAACCGTAGCATCATCAGGTCTGTATTTCCCGAAATACCACAGATACGGAGGCTTAACACTGTTAAAGTTAGAAAGATACTCCTTCCAAAGTGTTTTTTTTACACTTATTAATTCGACAGAGCTATTTGTGCTCAGTATTTCTGTGCTGGAAAAACCCATCACAACAGACAGTAGAAATAATGAATATAAAGTATATTTCATTCTTTAGTAATTAGAGTTTATTTCATATAGTCTTCCAACTTGCCCGATTGCAAAAATAGTATGATTAGATGGATCTTGTGGATCATAATAATTGATAGTATTGTCGGGATTTACTCCTGTACATATAACGTCATGATAGTTGTTATCTATCTTGATTGTTGCAACCATATTTAGAACGGTATTGTTGTTCATTGCATTAAATAGTATATCCCTTACCGCATGATATTCATTTACAAAAGTTACATTTTTATTAAACTTTGGCAATACATAGTTAAGGAAATCTTCTTTATCTCCATTTGCCATTCCTTTTTTTATTTTATTATTTGCCTTACTTCTCGACTGCTTTTTACAATTAACCAACCATTCTCCATACAAATCTGACACAGCGATGGAATTAATTGGGATATAGTTCGAAATACATCTATACGCGCAATCTTTTTTATTATCTTTTGCATATGTACTACCAGAAAATTTTGGTTCCGTTTCGTCCGTATATAAAAAATCATCTACTTCCCATTCCCAATTAGGTTCATCATCGTTCCCATAATATCCATCACCATCTCCGTCTAGACTATCACCTTCACCTTCTGCGTATGCAATCTCTTCTACGTATCCACCTGTCCATTGTCCGTTCTCGAGCAACTGTTCAAGCTCCTCAACGGTGTACGGGTTCTTCACTGTGCCCTTCTTGTTTTTAATGGGCTTGCTGTTAGTTTTTCTTACTTTCTTTGCCATTTTATCAACGTATTAAATGAGAAAATATTGTTAATCTACTATTAATTAATAACCTTTTTGAATGTTGTAATAATTTCCGGCACATGATAGTCGAACGAAAACTCCAGTCGGTGGCGCATTACATTTTCGGCGATTTTTTTCATTGCGCCTCTGTCCCGCAGTTTTTCAACCAAGTCGGCCATGCCTTTGTAGGATATTCCTATTCCACGTTCGTCGATTATTTTTTCCATTGCCACGATGTTTCCGCTGTTGTCGGAATGTATCACCGGCAGGCCAGCTGCCATATATGTACTCATTCGCGCAGGCAGATTCAGATCGTCCCACGTTGCAACCAGCAGGTTTCCACCGTTACTGCTCGTCACATTGTGCATCCATCCCGCATCGTATTTTGAGAACTCACGGGTCCAGTCCGCTGGTGATACGTGTGGATGGAGATGGAAATGACTGGGGAACTTTTCTTTGTAGTGGTTCAGTAGTTTGGCTCGTGCAATGTGGAAGTTTTCCGTATATAAGTGCACATGGACATTGTTTTCGGCAAGAACCCTCAGTCCCTGTGTTCCTATTCCAATCATTCGTCCTGCTATGACTGTATGCACATCGCCGTCGCTTGCCGACAGTTTCTCTGAGAAGCAGTCCTTGAAATAGTCCTGCTTGGGCAGGTCGCCGTCGAGAATTATCGTCGGAGTGTCTTTCTCTGGGAGGAACTGCATGAACCAGTCGCGCACCACCTCGTTGAGGAAAATCCTCACTGCCGCATGGTCGTAGAGCCACACGAGCTTCTCCCACAGTCCCATCCTGACAGCCATGTGCGGTCCCTCTTTCAGGTGCCATGCAAATGGAATATCAGGCACAGCCCTCACCACATCGTACACCCAGCCTATTATTTCGGCATTAAGCATTCCGTAGATTATGTCGGGACTGACCTCTCTGATTCTCTCCCGCCACGTCTCGAATGGTATGTCTTCAACATGTCCGAACGGAAGTGGACCGATGGTAGATATTATGGAGCCTGGCTGTGGATACCACAGTCCGTAAAGCTTATGTCCTGCCTGCTCAAGGGCATATATACGCTCAGGGTTGTAGGCAAGTTCTCCGACAATGAGAATTTTCATCGGCTTTTCGGCAAGTGCACATTCCGACCGATAGCTGGAATATACCTTTGCCTCGTCCCACGTCTTCTCTTTCGATAGTCGTATCCTCAGAGGTGTCTTTGTCTTATAGTGGTTCCTCAGCTTGTTTATACCTCCGCCATAGCGTTCGCTAACCAATTTGTGGCGTTGGTGAGGGTGCGAGGTCCAGCATGCTGTTATCTTTCCTGTCGGGACGAACATTCCTCTGCCTGCGAGTTTCTGCCAGTACATGGCAAACAAGTCTTCGCTAATCCATTCGCATCGTTCTGTCCATCTGTCATCTGTCTTGCGGTGAGTAGTCTGCACCAGTTGCAGGGGACATCCTCGGCGCTGTCCGTCGGTCTGGGTATCGGGATTGCGATACAGCGAGTCGCGTGTCTCATAGCGAATGCCGGTATATATGAGAATAGCATCACCGTTATCGCTAAACGCTTTGGCGAGGTTTTCCAGATGTCTTGGGAAATAATAGTCATCTGACGGCAGGTAAGCAATGTAGTCATAATGAGCGGCATCGAGGCCTTGGTTGAGCGCATGACCGAGACCGGTGTTATCCGGGTTCTTTATATATGTCACACGCTCATCGGTTAGATAATCGCCGATAAAGTCCTCTGTAGCATCAGTGCAGCCGTCGTTGACTATTATCAGTTCCCATGCAGGGTAAGTCTGCTGCATGAGGCTTAGAATAGCACGGCGTATGAATCCGCACTGATTGAATGTCGGCATTATGACAGAGAAGCGGATATTGAAAGGATTCATTCTTATTTGTTTTCTTGTAATAATATGATTACTTGTAAGTATTTGTAAACAATCTGATTATACGGCAGAGGTAAACTTATATCGTTTTGTTCTTTTTGTATATATTTTGTGAGTATATTGTTCTGCTCGCTCCAACATTTGTTAAGCCTATGCCTGAATTATATGTCCCTATGACGTTCACAATCACTTCTACGAGGCCATAATGGTTATTCTTTAATCAATTTTGTAATCGTTCAGATTCTACCGTATATGTCATTTCTTTCGTATTTTCTTCAATCATATAGGCTTTTGGTGTATACAATGCATTCACAGTATACTTTTTCATCCCGTAATCAACAGAAAAAGAAATCTTGAAAATAGTTGGGGCAGTTTTTATTCGTTCTACGTTGAGATCTTTAATTTCCACATTCTCTTTCAACAATGTCTTTATTCCGCCATTTATCATTGACAGTTTTGCTGGGTCATGAGATATGTGCAATCCGTTTTGACAATCTATCTGTATTGAAAAAAAGAGAAGCAAATTATCGCGCAACAGGTACGGACTTGCCATGGAATGGATGCCATCTCCATTCGTTTTTACAACAAAGTCATAAGTCGATTTAAATTGAGTCTCTCTGCTAGCACGTGTATGTATCTTGTCTGGGTTTTGACGGAAAAAACTATCAATATCATGTTTCAACGTATTTATACCTTCGATATCATTTTTGTATTGATGAAAATGATATGGAAAACTAGTACGTGAGTGGAATGATTCCACCCCGATAGAGTCACAGACTTCATCGAGTATTATACTTTTCTCCTCCATGGTCATCATACGAATACCTTGGTTTGCCGCGCATCCAGAGAGGATTATCCCTATAAGCAGAAAAAATAATTTATTCAAGTTCATTTCGAGCTAATTTTAAAAATCAGATAAATAACCTAAAGCATTAAATTCGTATATCGCACCAAAAACAAGACCGTTGTCGTCTTTCTGCATTTCTACATTGCCACTCAATTGCAGGCGAAAGACTTTATTGGTATAATTATAATCGGGAAGAACAGAGGTGAAGACTACAATCTCTTGGTTGAAAGTAATTGTAAATCCTCTTGGTCGGAAAATGCAAATAGGAGAAGTTTGCGTGCCAAAGGTACTATAAATCCTATCATTGTGAATGTCAGGATCATATGCAGTATTGTTCATGCCTTCTATTTCTATGTATACAGTGGCATTTGTAATACCTCCTCCAAAATCACGTATTATAAAAAAATTTGCCGTACATTTACATTTAAAATTACCTGCGGTAGCAATTACAGGGCTCGTTGTGTGCTCTACAAATTGCATTAATTCTCCAGTTCCCTCATATACATCATATTTAATATTTTCTTCAAAGAAACCGTTTGAACTCGTTTCTCCTTCCATGTAGCCAAGACCTTCTACGAATCCCCCTGATTCCCAACGTCTATCCTTTAGCATCTGTTCATATTCTTCTAAAGAATATGGTCTTTTTACTGAGCCTTTTGTATTAGGCTCAACTAAAATTTTTCTTATTTTTTTTGCCATAAAATAATTAGTGTTTATATTTTTTGCAAAATTACAGACATGAAACTATTATCTGCAAATCTTTTCGCAGAGAAAAGTATCCCTTCTGTATCCCCTAAATGGAGCACGGGGGTAATGTGTTGATTTGCAACGTGTTACACAAATTATATCCCTTGTGTTAAAAGTGCTGTCGTAGATTATCCGACAGACTTCTCGCTCCTTTTTCTTCAAAAAGTTTATAGTTGATTTGCTGTTTTATCTTGTTGATTCTGCTCTTGCTGGTATTCATAATCTGGCACTTTTCACCTTGATGAAACCCGAGTCGGATTAACATGCACACATGCAATTGATTGTCAGAAAGATTATTGTTATTGGTAATAAAAGAATAATAATTGGGATAATATGTTCGGAGAAGATCTGTCAATTCCGTCCAGTCCTTGTCATTTAGAGGTTTCTGTCCAGAACGGAATGAACTTGCAAACTTGATTTTTTTATAAATCTCGCTATTCCGTAATTGTTCATCTTCTTGTGCTATTGAGTATGATTTTATCTCTTTGTGTAATCTTTCAACGTTTGACTGGAGCTGCTCGATATCTTGATTCTTGTTCTCTATCAAAGCCCTATATTTTTCTTTTATGCTTGCTATGTCTGCAGCTATTGTTTCTGTGGATGTAGTAGAGTTGAATGTGGTTTGGCCATTAAGAAGTACTATGTTTGACACTTCCTTTTCCTTGCCTTCTAAAGCCGAGTGCATCTCGTAATTAAGCAGTTTAAGGTCGCGCTGTGCTGCTTCGAGAGTGAGGAGTGCTTTGTCGTATTCTGCTTTCAAGCCTTGCATCTTCAATTCATGCTGATGTCTCTTTTTCTTTGAATAATATATTATTGTTCCTATGATGCATAGCGATATCAGCAACAGGGCAGATAGAATAAGGAGTTTTTTCTGGGTGTTTATATATTTCGCCATATTCTCCTCTGCTATATATTTTTGTCTGTTATAGTTGTATGTTGCTATGATTTGCTTTACTAAAATAGAATTTTTGGCAGCCAATGAAGAGTTCTTGACATTTGTGTATAACTTGGCATATTTAGCAATAGAGTCGGTCAGGTTCTTTTTGGTGTAAACAGAGAACAGACCCTCGTATGCGATTTCATAAAGGTGCTTATTAAGAGCAAGATTATAATAATATATGGCAGAGTCCAGTTTGTTTATGCCCTCCATGAATTTTCCTTTATTTTCATAATAATATCCGAAATAATAATCCAATCCATATAATATATTTCCTTTGGAATCAATCATTCCAGATTTCTGTTCTAACTCTTCAAGCATTATTTTTGCTTTGTCGTATTGTCCACGATTAATAGCGATGGTTATTGGTATGGACAATGCTCTTGCGGCAATGTTTTCGTATCCATGTTTTTTATAAAGAACTCGTGCAGAGTCTGCGAGTTGAATAACCATATTTGTATCCCCTAAATCATAATATGGTCGTATTTGTCTCTCTATTAATTTGATTGCATTAAAGTCATCATTGTTCTTAGTCGTAATAATCCCAGTTTCTTTAATAATTTTTATTTCTTCGTCTGGTAATGCTTGTTTGCAGTAAATATCAGAAATACTACCATATATAAGATTAATTGTGTAGTAGTCGCAGTCGGCGCGGGTGGTGTCGGCGGACTCTGCTGCTTTCTGCAGGCATTCGAGCTGCATGGGTGTGTCGCCGAGGTCGCGGTAGGTGCACCCGAGCAGATAGTATGCCATCATGCGGTCGTTGGGTGTGCCGTGGCTGTCGTAGTATTTTGCGATGGCCGTTGCTGTGGAGTCGTCGGTGACGGGGTTGTATGTTCGTATGCGTGCCACTCCGCGGTAGAGGCGGGTGCGCATCTGTTCGGCGCGCGACATGTTGCTTTCGTATTGCGAGAGGCTGTCGGTGATGGCGAGGGCTGTCGATGGGTCTGTGCGCAGGAGAGTGTCGATGTGGTTTAGCGTGGCGCGATACCCGCCGTGTCCGCAGGAGAGCAATAGCGGGAGGAGAAGGGTTAATGAGAAGATCTTACGCATGTTGATGTTTTGTTTTTTCAGTATGTATGTACACTGGTGGCACGTGCTGAGGGTAGGTAGTTTATTCCCCACCAGCACATCTGCAGGAGCACGAAAGCGATGATGAGAATCCACAGTGCTGTTGTCAGTTTGCGTTGCGGCAGCAGGTTGTAGTGTATGTAGGTGAGGTATGCGAGCCAGGTGATGGCCGCCCATGTCTCTTTAGGGTCCCACGACCAATAGTGCCCCCACGCCTCCTTTGCCCACAGTGCTCCGAAGAGCATGCCGATGGTGAGGAAGGCGAGGCCGGCATAGACGAGATTGTCGGTTATCTCTGTCTCTTCGGGTTTGGCGTTGCCGTTCTTGAAAAAGAGCAGATAGATGGCCATCACCGTTGCTGCGCCGAGTAGGGCATAGGCGAACATATACACTATGACGTGGGGTGCGAACCACGGACTCTGCAATGCGGGCATGAGTGCCTTGCTGTGTATCTCGGGCTTGAAGATGTTGACGCAGATGAACACTGTGGCGAGCAGTGTGGAGAAGGTGAGTATCCACTTGTATCGCCAGCGTGCATATACTATCAGTCCTGCGAGTGGCAGGAAGAACGAGTACCATAGTCGTGTCTCGCCCATAGTGCGCAGCGGTGGTCGCTCGAGTGTTATCCACATAATCAGTATAAAGGCGAAGAACACTGCCAGTCCTATTGCTGTCGTTGCGATGGCTGTTGTAGTCTTTCCTTTCCATGCCGTGAATGCGCCGGCTGTCCAGAGGATTACCGCTGCAATGGCGAAGTATATAAAGATGTTCCAGTTCATGAAAGTTGAAAGTTTTAATTGTTATTGCGTTTTCTTACGCCTGAGACGAACATGAGTACAGCGCCGGCGATCATCATATAGATACCTGTATATACTGCCGGCAGCCATGGGTCGCTCACTATCTCGAAGATGCTTATCTGGCTCTTCTCGCCTGCTTCGGTGTCGTAGCTGTACTGATAGATTTTCCATCCCTCCACTTCAGCGGGTTTGTTCACATCGACGGTGGTGCGCAGGTCCTTTCCGCTTCGGGTGGTGATGTGTATGTCGGATGCGAATCGCTTTGGTGAGCCGTCGTCGTATTTCTCCATTATAAACCGTTCGAGTTCGATGGCTATGGGCAGCTCTGTCACAGCGTGGTTGTCGTCGATGGCTTGCCATTCCTTCTCACCCACAGCTGTTATCATCTTCATGCGCTTCATGTCGCCGTTGCCGAGTGTTGCAGCGGTGAGTGCAATGAAAAGTCCGATGTGCGACACGAGCGATGTGTAGGTGGCGCGTGTGGCATGATGACTGACAATGCGGCTTATCTGATTCATTGCCACCAGTCCTACGATGAGCGTCATGTACACATAGGTGAGCACGAAGGGCCAGAAGGTGAGCATGGAGTGGAGCCATGTATCGTCGGGCGACTGTCGTGTGAATCCCATGACAACAGTGAGTCCCAGCGCACATGCCAGTGCCGGTACGGCAGCCTTTGGCGTTGCGAGGAACCGCGAGGCATAGAGAGAATCGCGGGTTGAGTGTGCGGTGACGATGGAGAGGATGAATGCTGCCAGCAGTGCTATGTTGACAGGCCAGCGACAGAGGTTCCAGTCAATTGGCCCGATAGCGAGCTGCAGCAATATGCCTGCGATAATAATCGATGCTCCGATGGCGAAGCCCTCACGCATACTCCAAGGTTTTTTCCACATAATGATTTGCGTTGAATGGTTGCTAATTGCTTTTGTGCGAATATTCTTGGCAAATTTAGGTATTATTTCCGAGAATGGGTTACTATTTATAAGAAAAATATTATTACTCAACTTTATTCGCTTTGCTCATCAGCAAGCAGTCGCAAGTTGAGTTATATAATCAACTCGCTCTGCATATTGTTTCATCACCTTAGACGATTGTGCCACCGGCCAGATTACCCACATTATTATATAAATATCGGACTTATTCAGTTACTTTAACGTAAAAAATTTCGCTATATGGGATAATAATTGCTATTTTTGCAGTTGTAAATTGGTAATTATGCCCTTTTCGCTACAGACGAGGGGAAGAGAGAAATAACATCAGAACCTGAATTAGATGAAAAAAAGAATTCTTAGCGTGGTTGTTGCAGTATTGGCTGCAGTAGCCGCAAATGCCCAGAGCGGGCTCACAAACGAAGAACTTGCAGTGAGAAACCTTGAGCGTGCCATTGAGATGACCGACAATATCTTTGACAAGATGTTTATCACGAGCGGTTTCCGTCTGCGATTCTTTTACAATGCCAACACGGGAGCGGCGTCGGAAACCGTATCGGTGTGGGAATACACGAGCGCGCTGGAGGCAACCAACTCTGTGCTCGAAGGCTTGTTAGCACTGAAAGACTCAAAGCCCGAGTTGTATAATGCCAACTACGACAGATATGTGACGCGTTTTTCATATCTCTATCGAGGCCTGCAGTACTATCGTGGTAAATACACCGAGAGTGCACCGCTCATCTCATATACCGGTCCCAACGCATGGAATACCGTGTACGGAGTGCATCGCGCCAACAGTCAAGGAAATGCCAATGTGCAGGGTATTGAGAACGTGTACGACGACCAGATGTGGATAATCCGCGAGTTGGTGCGTGCCTACAACTCAACAGGAGTGGAAACCTATCTTACCACAGCCGAGGTCCTTGCGGCCTATGTGCTTGACGGATGGGACTGCAACCTGAAGGCTAACGGCGAGGAGTATGGCGGCATTACATGGGGCCCGGGCTACACATCGAAGCACTCGTGCAGCAACGGACCGCTTATCTCACCGCTTGTATGGCTCAGCGAGATATACAGCAAAGGCGACCGCGCCGATGCCGAGGTGACATATTATGCTCTCGACAAAGACGGCCGACGCTACGAGGTGACAAAGAAGAAGAGCGAGTATTACCTCGACTTCGCCCGCAAGATATTTAAATGGCAGCTCAATACGCTGCGCGACAGTGGCACAGGTGTGTTCTGGGACGCTGCCTGGGCATCGACAGGCGACATCACCTACAGAGAGATCGACGGAGTAAAGTATCGCGTTCACCTTGATGTAGGCGGTGGCGGTGGCGACAAGTGGACCTACAACACCGGCGTGATGATTTCGGGAGCTGCCGACCTTTATCGCGTAACCGGCGAGCAGAGTTATCTGACAAGCCTGACCGATATTAGCGGCAAGGCTCACACCGCATTCACGTCGATAACACGCGTCGACGGTGTCAGATACCGCCAGATGCATTATTCCAAGCAGGGCTATAACGGCACCAACGGCTCGCCATGGTTCAACGACGTGCTCGAGCGCGGTTTCATAGCAGCAACTGAGTTCGTTGAGGCTACAAAAGCCTATGTGGAAGAAGAGCAGGCATGCCTCGACTATGCCTATGACCACCATATCATCGACGGTTTCATGCCTATAAACCTGATAAAAGGGTGGGACACATCGGACGAAAGCAATCCCGAGCAGGCGAAGATAAGTGTGATGTATGCCCTCTCGCGTGCATCGGAATATGGCATGATGGTGAAATACCAGGCAAGCCTGACCGGCATAAAGGGTATTGAGGCAGAAAAAAAAACTGACGGCCGGGTGAATGTCTATTCCGTCGATGGCCGCCAGGTGCGCTCGAGTGTAGATCGTAACGATGCCACACAAGGACTGCAGCGGGGCATCTATCTCGTCGGCGGGGAGAAAATAGCTGTCAGGTGAAAAGTACTTAGACGGTGACTTAAAACTACAATAATAACGACTACTATAATAATTCGCGACATGAGAAAACAGTTGTTTATAGCCATTCTTCTGGCATCGTTCTCCCTTGTGGCATCAGCACAAGGGCCAAATAGCACCGGCACCTACTACAAGAGTGCCAACGGAAAGAGCGGTGCTGCGTTGAAGACAGCATTGGCTGGTGTCATTAACGGTGAATATAAAGGCAATAAATTCTCCCAGATGGATTATGGCTCTGGCCGCTTGAGCGGTGTCTGGGGTGCCTTCGCAACGACCGATGTGTTGTCCAACGGCACAACAATCCGCGACCGTTATTCGAACATCACACACTATACGTTGGGCGACGATCAGGGCTCGAGCAGCGGCAGTGAGGCAACAGGTGGCTATAATCGTGAGCACTCGTTCCCGAAGAGCTGGTTCGGAGGGAGCACTGCCAAAGGGCCGGGCACCGACTTGTTTCATATCTACCCGACAGACGTATGGGTGAACAACATGCGCGGAAACCTTCCCTTCGGCGAAAACAAGGGTGAGGTAGGTCATTCCAGTGGTTATTATAGCAAGGTGGGCGAATGCACCGTCGAGGGTTCTGGCGGCGTGAGATGCTTCGAACCAAACGATGAATGGAAAGGTGACTTCGCAAGAGGCTATTTTTACATGGTCACTTGTTACGAGAGTAGTCTCGTTTCGTGGGGAAAGGCAGGCTCTACCATCAACGGAACCACCTATCCCTCCTTCACCACATGGGCGCTGAACATGTTACTGAAGTGGTCGCGAAACGATCCTGTCAGCGATATTGAGCGAGCCAGAAACGAGGCGGTGTGCAATAAACAGCACAACCGCAACCCGTTTATCGACTATCCGGGACTAGAGGAGTATATATGGGGAACGAAGACATCTGTCGCTTTCTCGTACGACAACTATGCAGGAGGCGGCGACACAGAAATACTTGTGGCACCGACGTTTTCGCCTGCCGGAGGTACATACTCATCACCGCTTACCGTGCAGATTACAACACCGACAACAGATGCGGAGATATATTACTCTATCGACGATGAGGACTTCGAGATTTACACCGGACCGCTGACTGTCACAACCAGTTGTGTCCTCACTGCATTTGCGCGTAAGGATGGTAATAACAGTTCAGTCGTAATCGAGGAGTACATTATCTCGGGTGGTGGCGACACACCCACTCCGACAGGCAACACCTATGTGCGGGTGGAATCGGCTGCCGAACTTACCATCGGTGGTGAGTATCTCATCGTTTGCGAAGGTTACAATAAGGCTATGTCGGGTGCGTCGGGTGATGTGCGTAGCCATGCTGACGTGACCATACAGGACAAGAAGATAGAGACTGAGACTGGCGGCATCCTGCCTCACAGACTGCTTCTTGGCGGTGCTGCAGGGGCTTATACCTTCCAAGACCAGGAGGATAAGACCTATCTGGCACTGACCACTAACGGTAACAAGCTGAACTCTGTCACTACCACATCGAATAACACAAATTGGACAGTAACCATTGCTGCCGGTGATGCTACAATATCCAGCAATGCATATCCCTCTCGGAGCATCAAGTACAATGCCGGTTCTCCTCGCTTTGCCACCTACACAACCGGGCAGCAGAGCATCTCGCTCTATAAGCGTACGGGCAGCACAGGTATTGCCGGTGTGCTGGGTGACAGCACGAAGAAGGTGAATGTGTACACTGTCGATGGACGCAAAGTGCGCAGCAACGTGAAAGTTCAGGATGCCATGCAAGGACTAAAGCCGGGCATCTATGTCGTCAACGGCCGCAAAGTGCTGAAGAGATAATAGTTGTAAACTAAAATATCAGAAGAATAATGAAAGGAAAGTATTTTGTCATAGCCTTCGTATTGATGGCTATTGTTGTTGCTGCCTGCTCTACATCGAGTCTTACTCCCGAGGAGAAGGCAGCCCAGAAGATGCGCATCGCCGAGGCAGTGGCTTCGGCAATCGACAACCGCCGATTCAAGGTCGAGGTCAACTACATGAAGCCGTTCCGCGGACCTAACCGTCACCTGTCGTTCGGTTACGAGATTCGTGTGTCGGGCGATACTCTTTATTCCTACCTGCCTTATTTCGGTGCTGCATACAATGTGCCTTACGGCGGTGGCAAGGGACTCAACTGGGACGCTCCGCTCACCGGCTATCAAGTGTCGGCAGGAAGAAAGGGAGCCACTATTGTGGAGATGACAGCCTACAACGGTGAAGACTATTTCCTCTATTCGCTCGAACTGATGCCCAATGGGACAGCATATCTGAATGTGCGTTCGCGCGACCGTGAGCCTATCTCGTTCTCAGGCGATATGGATTTGAGAACAGATTAACGGATTTACGGATTAACGGATTAACTTTCACCTTATATGAATAGATTGTTCATATATTTCGTCGCATTCCTGCTGCTGATTTCGGTCGGGGCTTCGGCTCAAGAGAAGAAGGCAGTTGTGGCTGATGGGATGTATTTTGCTCCCCAGCCCGAGTCGACGCATTATGGCGTCTCGCACGTCACCTACTTGAAAGATCATCTCTACTATCACCTTGGCGATGAGTTGAACGTGATAGACGTGGATGTAGAGTGGCCCGATAAAATCGACGGATCGCTTGTGCGTCCGCTGCAACGATGGTTGGCAGAGAAGTTGTTTAAGGTCGATGCCGACAACCTGTCGGATGCATATGCAAAGATGAAGGCACGCTACGGCGAACCAGTGAGGGAGAAGTTTACCACGCTGCCCGATGATAGGAAATACTGTAATGTGGCTTGCGAATTGAAGGAGATGGGCTACGAACCATCGAAGTATATTTCGTATATCCTCACATATCTGTCGGAACCGAAGTCGCTATCGTCGCAGAAGTCCGACACAACGGTCATGCTCATTACCTACGACTTGCAGCAGCAGCGTGTGCTTACCTTCGACGATATCATCAGGCGTTCGCGCATCGATAGCTACTCCTACAGACACTCGTTCATAAGGATGATTGTTGATGGAGTGGGGCAGGAGGTAGAAGGAGGTTTCGACGCCTTGCAGATACTCGACTGCTGTCTGTCGGGCGACGACATACTATTCAAGACCTTGTGGACAGGCAAAGAGGACACTGTCTCAGTGGTGTCGGCGGTGCCATGGCGATTCCTGAAAGACTATTTGCAGAAAGACATGTATAAGCAGTTGCGCAAGCCTGCCGCCGCCATAGCCGACGAACCGTTGGCACAGATGCAAGAGAAAGACGGCAAGCCCATCTTTGTTGCAGTCGAGGAGAATGCGCAGTTTGTAGGCGGTAACGAAGCGATGATGCGTCACATGAAGGAAAACCTGGTGCTTCCACTTCCTGATCAGCGTCGTAACAGCAAGTCGCGCTGCGTTGCCACATTTATCGTCAACGAAGACGGCAGCGTGAGCGATGTGGCTATTATAAGCAAGGTCGATTCTGAGATTGACCGTGCTGTGGTGAATGCCATTAAGTCGATGCCACGATGGAACCCTGCGCGGCAGAACGGAGAAGCCGTTAAGCAGCGCATGAGCATACCCGTTCAGTTGGTAACACAGAAATAGCTGATTACACAACAGGCCCATATGATAACGCTTTGCTAATCAGTTAGCAGATCCGTAAAGGAGATATATACGAAAATCCCCACTCAGATGCTTCCGATGCCTGAGTGGGGATTTCTATTTGTATTGAATAAAAATTAAATCAGATGTCGAGTGTGAGCTCTACAGGACAATGGTCGGAACCGAGGATGTCGGTATGTATCTTTGCGTCGATGATGCGAGGGCGCAGGTCGTCGGATGTAAGGAAATAATCTATACGCCACCCTGCATTCTTCTCGCGGGCGCTGAAGCGATACGACCACCAAGAGTATGTCACCTGATCGGGGTATTTGTATCGGAATGTATCGGTGAATCCGGCACTGAGCAGTGTGGTCATTTTCTGTCGCTCTTCGTCGGTGAAGCCGGCGTTGTGTCGGTTGGCTTTCGGGTTTTTGATATCGATTTCCTCGTGCGCCACGTTGAGGTCGCCGCATACAACGACGGGCTTTTTCTTGCTTAGTGCTACGAGAAATTCGCGGAAATCGTCTTCCCACTGCATGCGGTAGTCGAGGCGGCGCAGGCCGTCCTGCGAGTTTGGTGTGTAAACGGTGACGAGGTAGAACTGCTCCATCTCCAACGTAATGATTCTGCCTTCGTGATCGTGCTCGTCGATACCCATTCCCATGCTAACGCTCAGTGGCGTGTGGCGTGTGATGATGGCAGTGCCCGAATAGCCTTTTTTGTCGGCATAGTTCCAGTAGGCATTCAGATTATTGAGAGGAAGCTCGAGTTGTCCTTCCTGCATCTTTGTCTCTTGCAGGCAGAAGAAGTCGGCATCGAGTGCGTTGAGAACGTCGGTAAAACCCTTACCGACACAAGCACGCAGTCCGTTGACATTCCAAGATACGAATTTCATTGGTTTACTTTTTTTCGTTCAAATTATTATTCTCCCGTCACGAAGAATGGCACAGGTGTAATCATGTAATTAC
Organism: uncultured Prevotellaceae bacterium; assembly: GCA_902783625.1. Classification (GTDB taxonomy): domain Bacteria; phylum Bacteroidota; class Bacteroidia; order Bacteroidales; family Bacteroidaceae; genus Prevotella. The sequence continues at coordinate 9,216 of CACZRN010000031.1, read as the reverse complement.
TGCTGTTGACGGTTATACTGCCGATGGGCAGATAACCAGTTGCCTTTCCTTTGGAATAAAGTCCGTACGATGTCACGTTGAGAGCGTTGAAGTAGTAACCCGACATAGTGAACTTCACCTCTATCTCGTAAGTCTTTTCTCCGTGTGAACATGTGAAGTTCAGATAGGAAGCAGGATAGAGGTAGTAGGCATAGACATTGGGGTCGGTCTTTCCATAGATGTCGTTGAGCAGCATCTTGAAATATACCTTCTTTGTGCCTTCAGCCTTGAGTGCCTCGATGAGGTCTGTTTCGTTCTTGTCTTTCACTGCATGCGACAACATGCTTACCGGGAGATCGACAGTAAACAGCGAGTCGGTGGTGATGGTGAATGAGGACATTACAGAGTCGCTCTTAATTTCGGTGTCGTTGTTATAGAAAACATAATGTTTGCCGTAATAGGAGCCCTGCATTATGCCCAGTCGGCGTGCAGCCTCTTCTTTGGTCAATGTGGTGTTATCTTCATCATCGTTGATGCATGATGTGAAACTTGTTGCGGTAAGTGCGCAACCAACTAATACCATGAATAATAATCTTAAACTTTTCATTTTTTTATTTTTAAATCACTTTATACAAACACGTGTTTGATTTCTTGAATATGGAATCGTTTTTTAGCTAGTGAAATGTTGTCAGCGATCACCTCGCAGCAGGTTCATGAATTCTTCGCGTGTCTTTGCCTGATTGAAGGCACCGCTGAAATCACTTGTCGTGGTTATGGCATTCTGTTTCTCAACTCCTCTCATCTGCATGCACATGTGCTGTGCCTCTACCACCACCATCACCCCGAGCGGACGTAGCGTTTCCTGTATGCAGTCTTTAATCTGCTGTGTCATACGCTCTTGCACCTGCAGGCGGTGGGAATAGATGTCAACAACGCGTGCAATCTTCGACAGTCCGGTGATATATCCGTTGGGTATATATGCCACATGTGCCTTCCCGTAGAATGGCAACATGTGATGCTCGCAGAGTGAGAAGAAGTCGATGTCCTTCACAATGACCATCTGACTATATTTCTCTTCGAAGATGGCGTCGGTGAGCACGCGGTGTGGGTCTTGCTTATAGCCGCGTGTGAGTATCTGCATGGCTTTAGCCACTCTCATGGGAGTCTTCTCAAGCCCTTCGCGCGAGACGTCTTCGCCCAGCAAGCCGATTATCTCTTTGTAGTGTGCTGCCAGTTGTTCGAGCCCCTCTCTGTATTCTGTCTCAGGATTCATTGTCTTTTTATTGATTTGCTTCTAAGTTGTTTGTGCCTATTGCACTGTTATTTTTCCTTTCACTATGCTTGCTCCGCTATATCCCATTGCCTTTATCTCGCGCAGCACCTGACTCGCCTCTTCGTATGTGCGATAGTTGCCGATGCGGCATGTCCATCGTGGCGAATAGAAATGCACATATACCGGTTGGGTGGGGAAGCGTCGTTTTATGGCGTCGCCTATTTCGCGAGCCTTGTTCTTATCTTCTCGCGAGTTGCCTCCCGAGAATGCCTGTACGCGGTAGCCTGTAATTTTATACGAGCCACGCATCATCTTCTTCGATGTGTCTATGGTGGCATTGGCATCGTCGGCTTCAGCCGTAACGGGCTCTGTATTACGTGTCTCGGCAGGGCGCTTGATTGTCTCAGTCTCCTTGACAGCGGTCTGTTCTGCCTTTTTCTCTTTTTTCGCCGTTGCTTTTTCGTGTTCCGCCTTTGGTTTTGCCACTTCCACTGTCGGTGTGCCGTTAACGAGATCATCAATCTCTTTGCTTTGTGTGACGGTCACGTGGCCTTGTCCGGGAATGTCTTTCCGAAGCGTTTCCAGATAAGTCTGTGCTTGGCTGCCAGTTGTGGCAGCAATGATAAATAATGTGGAGATGACGATTCGTTTCATATTCTTGTGTTGTGCTATGAAAGCTAAGAGTGGGGAGCGGGTGTTTTTCCACCCTTGCTCCCATGCTCTTCTTTTGTTTGGTTTCTTATTTCCAGGCGTCGATGATGCCCTTGAAGTCAGGAGCTTTCAGCGATGCACCACCAATGAGTCCGCCGTCGATGTCGGGCTTTGAGAACAGTTCGGGTGCGTTGCTTGCCTTGCAGCTGCCACCATAGAGGATTGTGGTGTCGTCGGCCACCTGCTTGCCATACCTGTCGGCAATGATAGAGCGGATGTAGGCGTGTATCTCTTCAGCCTGCTCTGCTGTAGCGGTCTTACCTGTACCGATGGCCCAGATTGGTTCGTATGCGATGATGATGTTCTTGAATTCCTCTTCGCTGAGGTTGAACACACTGCCTTCGAGCTCGGCCTTCACCACTTCGTTTTGTTTGTTAGCCTCGCGCTCCTCAAGACTTTCACCGATACAGAATATCACCTTCAGTCCGTTCTTCAGTGCGAGAAGCACTTTTTCCTTCAGTATTTCAGGAGTCTCGTTATAGTATTGGCGACGCTCAGAGTGTCCCAGGATGACGTATTGTGCACCTGTGCTCTTCACCATCTCTGCGCTTACCTCACCAGTGTAAGCACCTTTCTCTTTGTCGGCGCAGTTCTCGGCTCCAAGTCCGACAACGTCCTGATTGAGGAATTGTGCTATTGTTGCCAAATGAATGAACGGTGTGCAGATGACTACACCGCAGTTTGGCTTCTCTGCTGTAAGTGTTTCGTTGAGTTCCTTTGCAAGTGCTACTCCGTCTTGCAGGGTCATGTTCATTTTCCAGTTGCCTGCTACAATTTTCTTTCTCATTTTTTTATTAATATTAAAGTTTAACTATGTTGTTTTTTCTTTTTTCTTATATATTTGCTCCATGCCCACAGTCGGTCGGTTATGGTGAGCACTATGAGCGAAAGCGCGAACCACATGAGAAGCGTCACCAGCGTCTTGGCGTTCTGTGTCTTGTATTCGGTAGGTGCGGCGCTGCTGAATATTCTCTTATCCTCTCCGTTGGCCAGCTTCGGCATGTTGTTATGGCTCCACTTGCCAAGTATCTTTCCTTTCTTGAGCAGCAACAGTCCCGGGTTGCTTCTGATGATTGTCTTCAGTGTTGTCTCGTCGGTTGTTGCTATCTGATACTCGGCCCCGGTATCGTCGCGCCATTCTTCCCTTGCCTTTTCTCCGCTTGCTGTCAGGCAGATGAACCCATGCTGGTGTTCGAGGCAGTATTCGTAGATGTGGTCGATATCGCCGAAGCACGACTCGCTTGCCTTTTCCAGTTGCGGTGCTATCAGCAGGAACGTAAATCCCTCGTCGTCGAGTATCTGGTCGGTCAGGTCGTTACCTTCGTCATCGGTAATGCTGAAGTCGTGGATGGGAGGCACGTATCCCGGGCTTATCACCTTGTCGTGCCGATCGACGAATGTCCACGTAGAGTCGGGATAGTTCTCGATGGTAAACTCGCGTTGCTCACCGTCTTTCTCCATCACAAATGTCTGCTCGACCACAGCTCCTGGTGCTCCTTCGGGTATCTCCATTCCTTTTCTGATGTCGGCATCGATGTGGTATGGTCTGAAGTCGATGAGCGGCAGGTAGTGGATGCAGTATATGCTCACGGCGATGATGAACAGCGGAGTGAAATTCTCCACTATCCACTGGCTCGACTCCGATATTATCCTCGGCATCACTGTTGCCCATTTCGCCGTCACTGCGGCACATACCAGCAGTATCAGGTTCTTAGCCAGTGTCTGTCCGTTGGTCAGTTTCAGTGCATCACCGAAGCATCCGCAGTCGCTGATTGGGTTTGCCACCACGAGCCATATCGACACCACTGTCATTGCTGCCATGAGCAATAGCGCGACTCGTGAAGCCAGTCGGCGCTGAATGGCGAACAGGATGAGTATGCCCAGTGTGAACTCAAGCGTTGCCAGTGCCACTGATGCTATCAGTGAGAGCCAGTCGGTGAGCAGCCCTTGAAGTCCTATTGCAGCCAGATAGTCTTCTATCTTGTACTGCGTGCCCACGGGATCGACGGCTTTCACGAATCCCGAGAAGATGAGTGTGGCAGCCAACACTAGGCGGCAGATATTCACTCCCAGCCCCAAGAGTATGCGTCTCTTTCGCGGACTCTCGCTGCTGTTCTCGTTTGTTGTGACCTTCTCTTCCTCCATCTCGCGCTGACAGTCTTTGCGGCTGTCGGTTTATTCTTCCTTCAGTTTAATGGCTCCGAACACCGAATAGTTGATGATATCCATGTAGTTGGAGTCGATTCCTTCCGATACGATAGTCTTCCCGCCCAGGTCTTCAATCTCCTTTATGCGGTTTAACTTCGTGAGTATGAAGTCGGTGTACGAGCTCACTCGCATTCCTCTCCACGCCTCGTCGTAGTCGTGATTCTTGCGTATCATCAGGTTGAGTGCCTCGTTTGCGTATTTGTCGTATAGCTCGAGCGCCTCCTCGGCAGTTTTGTCAACGCTGTCGGAGAAACCCTCCTCGAGTTGTATCAGTCCGATGATGCCGTAGTTGATGAGTCCGATGAATTCAGGTCGGATGCCTTCACCCACGAGCGACTCTTTCTTCACCTCGAGCGAGCGTATGCGTTTTGCCTTTATGAACAGCTGGTCGGTGAGCGACTCGGGGCGCAGTATTCGCCACGAAGCACCATAGTCGTGCAACTTCTTGGCAAATATCGAGCGGCTCTCAGCCATCACGCTTTTAAACTGTTCGTCGGTTTTGCTTGTATTCATTCTTTGTTTATGTTTACAGAGTCTTTCCCCTCTTTCTGTTTTACGTGTATTATCCTCACCACTCCGCACAATGCCTCATAGCGTGCCTGCAGCGAGTCGCGCTTCCATCGCAGCATGTTGGCTGTGTAGAGGTCGCTGGTGTGCTTTATCTGCTCGAGTGTCGCTTGCAGGGCGGAGTCGGTTTTAGCTATATCCTCCTGCGCGTTTTTCAGCGATGCCTCCTGCCAGATGGCGAGGGCTCTCTTGCGTGTTTCCACTGCCCGTGGGTACTTGTCGCGCAGCGACACGATAGAGTCGAGCACCTCATTATATTTTCCTTCGCTATACAATTGCTCGATACATTCCATCATGGGCGCAGCCTTTTCGTCTTCAGTTTTCTCGCATGCTGCAAGCACCACAATGGCGAAAATCACATATAAATATTTCATATCGCCTGCAAAGTTAGTGAAAGCTGAGAGTAAAACAAAAGAATTTATTCTTTTTTTTTACCGAAGCGCATCCTAAGCACTACCTTCCCTCTCGGTCTTTGACCTCAAACGGTGACCTTCGGTTCTTGTCCCGAAGGGAGAAAAAGTTAGTGCAAACCGAGAGGAACGGATTGATGAGTCTCAATCTTAGATACTCCAAGCCGCGGTCGAAAAATATTTAATTCGCTCGCAAAAATCAGTAAAATGTGTAAAAAAAACCGCAATAATGGTTTGTTGTTTTATATTTTTCTTCAGTAACTTTGCAATCGAAGAAAGAATTAAAAACAAAACAAACAAAAACAAATACGTATGAAGAAATATTTATTTGCTGCACTGACCATGCTTGTGGGTATGTCGTGCAATGGTAACAACAACGGCACTGCCGAGGCGCAGAAACCGACTGCCGATGATGAGGCAAACACCGAGAAAGGCAAGACGATAGTGATATTCTTCTCACATGCCGGTGAGAACTACAGTGTGGGCAATATCGAGGTGGGCAACACAAAGATTGTGGCCGACTATATCAGCGAGATTACCGGCGCTGACCAGTTCGAGATTGTCTGTGAGAAAGACTATAACATGCCTTACGACAAACTTATCGAGGTGGCTAAGAAAGAGGCAAACGACGGCGAACTGCCTGCATACAAAGGCAAAGTTGAAAACCTTGGCGACTACGACACTGTGTTCATCGGCGGCCCGATATGGTGGGGAACCTATCCACAGGTGATGTTTACCTTCTTCCGCGACAACGACCTCAGCGGCAAGACAATCTTCCCGTTCACCACTCACGAAGGCAGCGGACTTGGTTCGACGGTGAAAGACCTGAAAAATGCTTATCCGAAAGCCGATATCAAAGAAGGATTCTCGATGTATGGCCACGATGTGAGGAAAGGTCGCGACAGAGTGGAGAAATGGTTGAAACGGATTGGTTTTTAAGCAGATAACAAATGAAAAGAATAATTCTCAGCCTGGCAGCAGCACTCATGTTGTCGGGCTTTCAAGCTAAAGCACAAGAAATGATGAAGTTATCCGAACGACAGAAATCGCTTGTGGCAATTGCTGCCATGGAAGCGAAAGGCAATATCAATGGTCTGAAAACAGCTCTTGACCGCGGTTTTGACAACGGTCTCACGGTGAGCGAGGCAAAAGAGGCTCTCTCACAACTATATGCTTATACAGGTTTCCCACGCTCTCTAAACGCTTTGGGCGCACTCCAGCAGGTGCTGGCAAATCGACGCGTGGCAGGTAAGACAACAGATGAGGGGCGCGAGGCAAACCCTGTTGCGCCCGACTACGATGCACTTAAGCAGGGCACCGAGGTGCAGACACGTCTCTCAGGGGCTCCATTTAACTACACATTCGCTCCGCAAACCGACTATTATCTGAAGGCTCACCTCTTCGGAGACATCTTTTCGCGCGACAATCTATCGTTTGCCGACCGCGAGATAGTCACCGTCAGTGCCATCTCCGCACTTCCCGGATGCGAGCCACAACTGGCGGCTCACGTCAGAGGGGCAGTGAATATGGGTGTCAATCCCGATCAGTTGCGTGAAATTCCCGGCGTGCTCACCGAGCGAGTGGGTGATGAGGAAGGCAACCGTGCGGCACGGGCAGTAGCCGATTTCTTTGGTGAAAAAGCCGATGTCGTGGCCACTATCGACTTCTCCGTATGGCCCAAGGGCGAGCCAAACACCGCCTACGCCCAGTATTTCAAAGGCAACAGCTACATTTATCCCCTTTCAGCAGAGCAGGGTGGACCGGTGAATGTGACCTTTGAGCCACGTTGCCGCAACAACTGGCACATACACCATAGCCAGGTGCAGGTGCTCGTATGTGTGTCAGGGCGCGGATGGTATCAGGAGTGGGGCAAGGAGCCGATTGAACTGAAGCCAGGCACTGTCGTAGCCATACCTGCCGAGGCTAAGCACTGGCATGGTGCGGCACGCGACTCATGGATGCAACATCTTACCTACCATACGCATGTCGAGGCTAATGCTTCGAATGAGTGGCTCGAACCTGTTGGCGACGACATATACGACAGACTGCCATAGGCGGGATGTAGTAAAAGATTAATATCTCGGATATGATTTTTCGTTATATTTATTAGGTAGTATCGATAAATCTTATTAATTTTGCACGCGCTTATTTAAAGCATGCAAAAAGTCGATAAACGGATAAGATTACGATAACACTTTTAACAATATGAAAAAGACATTATTTATCTCTGCCATTGCTCTGCTGGCAATGGTTTCATGCAATCAAAAGCAGACATCTCCATTCGAATGGAACACCTCTAAGTATGATGTAGTGGATATTGAAGTCCCCGACCTTAGCGGTATTTCTGACAATGGCAAGGAGGTGCTTAATCTGTATCGTTTCGCTGCCGATGAGGTAAACGATATCTATTGGAAACAATATTTCGGTGACAGGACATCTCTCTTAGAGAATATCACCGATTCTGTCGAGAAGACTTTTGTCGAGATCAACTACGGTCCTTGGGATCGTCAGACAGGAAAGGCATTTGTCGGTGGTTACGACGACCGCACCCCAGGCGCTGGTTTCTATCCTGCTGACATGACTGCCGAGGAGTTCGAAGCCTACAACAACCCCGACAAGAACAGCCCATACACGCTGATACGCCGTGCTGAAGACGGTTCTTTGCAGACAGTGTGGTATCACGAAGCCTTTGCTGAGAACATAGAGAAGATAGCCAACTATCTTAACGCAGCTGCCGATATCACCATCAAGCCCAGTGTGAGAAACTATCTGCTGAGCAAAATCGAGGCTCTCCGCACCGACAAATATTACGATAGCGGCATCGCATGGCTGGATATGAACGACAGCAAGATGGATCTCGTGATCGGTCCTAACGAAGCCGCCGACGACCAGCTGATGGGACTGAAACGTTCGTATGAAGCCTTCGTGCTCCTTAAGAACGAAGCCCGCACCAAGGAGCTGACGGAGTTTGTGTCGCGCATCGGTGAGTTCCAGAAAGACCTCCCGGGCGAGGAAGCATACAAGGCTTTCCAGCCAGGCGCAGGTTCGAACATCTTCTCATGCGACGCACTCTACTATGCCGGTAAGGCAAATGCGGGTGTAAAGGTTATTGCTCTCAATCTTCCTTTCGATACCGACGTGCAGCGCGATAAGGGAACACGCACCATCCTCTTGGATAATGTCATCAAGGCAAAGTACAACAACATCATCGTTCCTGCCGCACAGGTGCTGCTCAATGACGAAGCAACCGAAAGCCTGTTACAGGAAGCCTTCTACTGGAACATCGTATTCCGCGAGGTGGCTCATGGACTTGGCGTTAAGGAGACCGTCAACGGCAAGGGTAGCGTAGAGAAGGCACTGGCAGGTGCTGCTCCTACTCTCGAAGAGGTAAAGGCCAATACAGCCGGTGTGCTGCTCGTATGCCAGCTGCAAAAGCACTTCGACATACATCACATCTTTGCCAAGAAAGAGGCTCTCACCACATACTTCGTCTCTCTCGTGCGTTCGGAGCGCTTTGGCGAGGGCTCTTCGCTGGGACGTGCCAACATCATTATCTACAACTACCTTAAGGAAGCAGGTGCTTTCGAGCGCAAAGTGTCGGGCAAGTACACCCTCAATCTCGAGAAGATGGAACAGGCACTCTCTGACCTTACCGCCCTCGTGCTTAAGATACAGGCAACAGGCGATAAAGAAGCTGCTGATGAACTGGAGGCTAAATACTCGAAGATGTCTGCCGATACTGAGGATGATATGAGAAATCTCGTTATCGGTAAAGTGCCATACGACATCCGCTTCAATTTCAAGAAATAAAGAATCATTCGCCACATAGCGATTAAATACCAGTACGAGGGGTATGCACGAACAAGCATACCCCTCGTATTTTATTCACCTACCTGTTACACACTCCTCCCCTCACACCGTGCTTGGGCGCCCCATGCCGCATCATCTTACGGCAGCAAGGAAGAAGCACAACGAAAAAATTGGCGTATAGCTCATTTTGCAGGCTGATTTTTAGCATTAGGTAGTCAATAGCTCATTTTGCAGGCTGCTTTTTTCATCAGTTTTTTT
>CACZRN010000030.1 GCA_902783625.1 uncultured Prevotellaceae bacterium | reverse complement strand
TTTATACATTGGTGTCCCAGGACTCATTTTGTCGAACTTCATTGACTGCATCATTATACGAGTCTTAAGGAGAGCATCTTGTTGATTTCCTCTTAAAAAGGCTGATAAAATCTGTCGAATAGTCTTGGCTGTGGCATCTATCTTATTCGTAATTGAAAACAGCGAAAGGCCTGTGTTTTCACAGACCTCCTTCTTTTCTTCCAATATGTATGATCGGAATGCAGACACAACATTATTAGTTCGTTCGACAATATTTCCCGATCGACATGCTTCTGACTGAAGCCAATTACTTGCCTGTTCTACGAGGTTTTTCATATTTTATCCTTTCATAAGCAATAAAGTGATACCCTCAGTCATTGATAAACTCCTCTAATCGTGTATAACTTTGCCTTGTAACATTTCTACAAAGTTCGTCAATACCGATTAAATATGATGAATAGGAAGGGTCTCTATTCTTCTTCGCTCTATAGAAATCAGCATATGAGCATATTGCACCAATCGCTAAACTGCCTGCTATCATAGCGATACTAAATGGATTCCCATTCAGAGCAGCAAAAGTACCTAATGCTGTAAGAGATACAGGTACTCCCGTTGAAATTGACAAGGCGCTAATATCTTTCCACTTATCCATGCTCTGTCTATACTGTACTTTAGAATCAATTAAATCATTAACAAAATCCATGCTTACCTGGCCCGCATGTTGGATATTTGATATCTTAGCAAGATGACTGATCAATTCATCAAATTTCTCTCTTAGTTGTTTTCTTTCATCCTTTCTCTTGTTAACAAATGAAATTAGTTCACGTATGCTTACTTCCCCTATATTTTGAGGCACGACGTCTTCTAATGTAACAGAACAGAAGAAGCCCTTGGCCGTAGGATCTTGAAGAAACTCGCCGAAGTTCGCATTTTCACAGAAATAAGGATTAATTGACCATGCATCCAAATCATCTGTACCTCGGTTAAGATTGCGTATCCTTGCAACCACTTGCGACAACTTAAACATATACCCTCTTGCAAGTTCTTTTGATAAATGGAGCCATTTGTTTTCGTCAATAAAATAATCTCCAATCAAGTCAAGATAAGGATATAACCTGTTGTCAATTTTACCAGGGTGAATTCTATCTTCATCCGAGGGAATAAGCCCCGTAGGCATATGATTCTCTATTTTATCACAGAGTCTCAGGAATTCATCACATGTATCCTCTCTATCCTTGTCATCCAACTTGATGTTCCTAACCAAGTCTTCATCAATCAATGCTTTGATATCATCATTATCATTGGGCACATAACCTTCTGGGACAATTCGATACACATGGTTCCAAAGTAACAAACTGGACTTAACCCACGCTACATTTTGGAATTCAATATGAGGATAATATAATATTGAATCTGGTTTCATACATTCATTATATCTTTATTAAATGCCGTGTTATTGTCTTTCTTGCTTTGGTCCCTCCTCCGTTTCAGTGCGAAAAGGAAGCTCTTTTCCAAAAGCCTCAACTTCTTCTGCTACTATTTTCTTTAATTCTTCCTGAGGAACAATCAGTTGATAATCAGCAACACCAATAGGTTTGCCCATTTCTTCCAAAGCTAATTCAACTTCCACTCGATCTTTCTCGGCGCATAGAATGATGCCGATAGAACGATTTTCACCTTCTCTACGCTCTAAACGGTCAAGCAATGATAGGTAGTAGTTCATCTTACCTGCATATTCTGGCTTAAATTCGCCAATCTTCAAATCAATAGCCACAAGACAGTGCAGTACACGATGAAAGAAAAGCATATCAACCTTGCTCCGCTTTCCATTGTATTCGAGTACGTATTGATTACCAATATACGTGAACCCTTTGCCAAGTTCCAAAAGAAATTGCTTAACCTTTTCTACCAATCGGGCTTCAAGTTCTGTTTCTAAGATGGGATCTTTAACGCCAAGGAATCCCAAATTGTAACCGCTTCTGAACACCTCATTGGCAAACATTGCCTGTGTGGCAGGTAGTGTCTGCTCGAAGTTGTTGTCTGACGGCTCATTCTTTCTCTTGTGTATTTGCAAAGAGATTGCACTGGATAGAAGTTCGCGATTCCAACCTTTCGATGTAATCTCCTGCGCGTAATATAATATGGTATTATCATCTTCACCAAACTTGCGCATCAAGGTCAGAGTATGCCCCCAAGGTAAAACTGCGACAGCCTGTCGCAGTTTTGGCTCGCTGCCACAGAAACGTTCATAGAATTTCTTCATGTCCCATAGGTTTCTTGGAGAAACACCCATCTGCGGATAACGTTCTTTCAAGTCATAGGATAAGCGGTTGACTACACCACTACCATGTTTGCTTTCAACTTTCTTGTCGTGAAGTAGTTTTCCAATTTCCCAATGAGCGGTACCGATGGCAGAACACACCGTTGTTGCCACCATAGCTCTTGTTCTGTCAATAACTGTGACAGCCTGTCGCAGAATTGCATCATACTCTGATTCTTGAATTTGTATAATATCTGTCATGGTTTTAATCTTTACCTGTTATGAGTTCTCGCTTGTCAATATCAAGCAGTATTGCTATTTTGTCCAATGTGTACAAATCTGGCTGAGATACGTTGGTACACCACTTACTCACAGTAGCAGGGTTCTTGCCTAATTCCTCAGCAAGCCACTTGGCCGTTCGTTTCTTTTCAACGAGTACAACTTTGATACGATTCAAATCTTTCATTTGCAAATATCTTTAATTTCAACGCAAAGATACACAAAATAATCGACAATATAAGAACTCTCATTCAAAAATGATACTTATGAATGTGTTTTTTGAGATTATTAAGAGTTTTTGTATCTTGTAGGTTAAAAAGAACGGAAACACCCAAAGTTATTCCATGCAAGCTATACTATCTACACAAAAACTGCTTGCTTCCTTCATTTTTATGGTTTACAAAAGTTAAAAACGTTAAATCTTTACTATTTTCATCATCCATAGAATCAATGTAATCACTTTTCTACCGTTTAATGCACAAGTAACTGACATAAAAGCATTTACAAATACTTTGGTTGCTCCGGCCTCACCTCTGTTACCATTGGCAACAGTGTGACGAGCATTGGAGACGGTGCGTTCGAAGAATGCTCCGCCCTCACCTCCGTCACCATCGGCAATAGTGTGACGAGTATCGGTAACTATGCGTTCTCTGGTTGCTCTGGCCTCACCTCAGTCACCATCCCCAACAGCGTGATGACCATCGGGGGTGGGGCGTTCAAAGGCTGCTCCAGTCTCACCTCAGTCACCATCCCAAATAGTGTGACGAGCATCGGGGTACAAGCATTCAAGGATTGCACTGGCCTAACCTCTGTTACCATTGGCAACGGTGTGACGAACATAGGGGAAGGCGTGTTCAATGCATGCTCCAGTCTTACCTCTATAACAATTCCAAATAGCGTAACGACCATTGGAGATTATGCGTTCTCTAGTTGCTCCGGCCTTACCTCCGTTACTATCCCAAACAGCGTGACGAGCATCGGGATAAAAGCGTTTTATTGTGAGAATTTATCTACCGTCACATCGTATATAGAAACACCATTTGCAATAAATGGCAAATCATTAATTTCTCGAGTCTTTCATTTAAACACCTTTAATAGTGCTACGCTATATGTTCCAGTTGGAACGATAGAAAAATACAAAGCTACGGAAGGTTGGAAAGATTTTGTATTTATCGAAGAATTACCAGATAACCCTTACGACCTCAACCACGACGGGAAGATCAGCACCGCCGACATTCAGGTGCTCATCAACGAGATGAAGAAGGATGAGAGCGAGCAGAACATGAAATACGACCTCAACGGCGACGGGAAAATCAGCACCGCCGACATACAGGTAATCATCAACGAGATGAAGAAATGACGGCCTGAGGCAGACGGCTTTTTAATATAGGAAAAAATTACATTTGTGGTTTCGCCCCTCGCTGATTTGTGTTCTATGCATTATATAAAAATCTGCCCTCGCCAAAGGATTTTTTTTGAAAAATGCTGACGTGTGGTTTGTGTAACTAATTGATAATCAGTACTGAAAGTAAATAATTGGAAAATCCGCACGTTTTTGCCCACTTTTAACACTTCAGCGCCCCTCGAAAATTTGGTGGTTTGGAAAATTTTTCGTATCTTTGTAGTAGAAAAGAAACTTAATCAAGCGCGCGAAACATTTCTTTTTTCAGCCTTCAGCACCAAAGGGGGAAAGGGTGTCTGAGGCCGGAGCAAAGCCAGACAACGGGGGAGCAAAACACCGTATCGGAGCCGAGAATGGGGGAATATCGGAGCAGATAAACGCGTGGGGGAGTATCGACGGCCGACATACAGGTCAGCATCAGCGAGATGAAGAAAGGGGAAGCAATATCCTCAATCCGCTCATAAGGGTAGAGCGCGGATTTCATCAGTGTGTGTTTGGCAACTATGTGAAACTACGGAGATGATTTTTTTCACATGTTTTTTTGGTGGTTATGAATATTCGCTTTATCTTTGCGCATAATATTTGTATTATACCAAAATCTATTTGTCATGAAAAGAATCCGACGTATTCTTACAAGTCTGCGCTCAGCGGTGTTGCTGATTGCTGTGATGGTGAGTGTGGGCGTTAATGCTCAGGGCACGGTGACACTCTCGAAAGAGGTGCTCATGGACAAGATCAAGGGCGGTTGGGCCGGTCAGACCATCGGTTGCGCCTATGGCGGTCCGACGGAGTTCTGCTACCGCGGGGTGATGATACCCGACGATGTCGAGATTGTCTATCCCGAGCATCACCTGAAGGGCTATTTCGACAATCTGCCGAGCCTCTTCGACGATGTGTATATGGACCTGACGTTCGTCGATGTGTTCACCAAGGAAGGTCTCGACGCGCCCGTGGAGTCGTTTGCCAACGCCTTCGCTTACGCCGACTATCCTCTGTGGCACGCCAACCAGCAAGGGCGCTACAATGTGATGCAAGGCATCATGCCACCCGAGAGCGGATATTGGAAGAACAACCCCCACGCCGATTGTATCGACTATCAGATTGAGTCCGACTACGCCGGACTGATGTCGCCCGGAATGCCAAACACGGCATCGGAGATATCCGACAAGATAGGCCACATAATGAACTACGGCGACGGATGGTACGGCGGTGTGTTCATCGGAGCAATGTACACCCTCGCCTTCGTGGAGAACGACGTGGAGACGATTGTGGAGAAAGCACTCATGACAATACCCCGCGAGAGTAAGTTCTACGAGCGGGTGAACAGTGTGCTCACATGGTATCGCGAGGACCCCACCGACTGGAAACGCGCGTGGACATTATACAACCAAAAGTATAGCAAGGACATCGGATGCCCCGAGCTGATACTTGCCGCGGGCAACATCGACGCCACGATGAATAGCGCCTACGTGGTGATAGGACTCCTCTACGGCCAGGGCGACTTCGGCAAGACGATGGAGATATCCACCCGTTGCGGACAAGACTCCGATTGCAACCCCTCGTCGGCAGCTGGTGTGCTCGCCACGATGATGGGATATAGCAACATCCCCGAGAAGTGGATGCCTAACCTCCGCGAGGTGGAAGACCGTAACTTCCCATACGTCGACATGTCGCTCAACCAAGTATATGAGAAGGTTAACGCCCTCGCCCTTCAGGTGATAGAGCGCAACGGAGGCACCGTGGGCGAAGACGAGGTGACCATCAAGGTGCAGACGCCTGAGCCCGTGAGGCTCGAGCAAGGATTCGTGGATATGTATCCGAAGCTCCTCACATCGGGCATTCAGTATCTGGGCACCGACGACGCAGGGCAGAACACGTTCAAGTTCCACGGATGCGGAATATCCATCTACGGCAACATCTCGTACTCGCAGAAGACCTATGTGGCTCAGCTCGAGGTGACCGTCGACGGTGTGGTCGACCGTGTGATGCTCCTCAGCCCCGACTTCCTCAAGCGCACCGCCGATTGCGTGTATTGGAACTACGACCTCGAGGACGGAGCCCACGAGGTGTCGTTCAAGCTCCTCAACCGACGCCACAATGTGAATATCAAGGCCGACAAGGTGATTTACTACGTAAAGGACGACACCCCCGTGGTGCCAACCCTTCAGCCGATAATCTTCAACAAATGGGGCGACGGCTTCAACAACGGCACGTCGCTCGACTTCGACAATGACGGCATTCACGACCTGTTCATTTGCGGTGGAAATATCGGCGGACGTGTGCTCCAGGGACAAGGGCTGGCGACAAGAAACGCTTACCGTGAGGTGGCGGCAAAGGGCGACATCGGAAATGTAGACTTCATCGCAAGCGCCTTTCCCGTAGATTTCAATGCTGACGGATATATGGACATCGTCGCCTTCGACTCAGAGCCTAGCGGACATACCGACGACGATGGAGGGCCCGAAGGAATATTCCTCGGCGACGGAGCAGGGAAGTTCACCATCGCACCGACAACGGTATATGAGAGCGACGGCACAACAATCGACGAGAGCTTCAACTGGACGTGGATAAAGTCGGGCGACGTGGCCGATTTCAACAACGACGGACGGCTCGACCTGGTGGTG
Source organism: uncultured Prevotellaceae bacterium (assembly GCA_902783625.1). GTDB lineage: Bacteria > Bacteroidota > Bacteroidia > Bacteroidales > Bacteroidaceae > Prevotella. Next base: position 32,263 of record CACZRN010000030.1, on the reverse strand, counting down.
TGCTCCGATAAGGAAGGGTATAATTGCATCCTCGTCAACGGAGGCACCGATAGCGCAGGGAAGACGAAATTCACCAAGCAGAGCTACGACACCACCGCAAAATACACCATCGTCAACTCGTCGTGGGACAATTGTATGGGCTATGTCAAGGCCTACGACATGAATAGCGACGGATATATGGATTTCTTCCTCTCAGGCGCTACCAAGGGCGAGAAGACCTACATCTTCGTGAACAACCCCTCGGCGCTCGGCACATTCACCGTTGTGGAGTTTCCCACACATCGCAACCTGCCCTCGTTCGACATCGCCGACGTGAGCAACGACGGGTTGCCCGAGATTTACTTCTCAGGAGAGTATCACTCAGGGTGGTACAATCAAATCTACACCCCCATAATCAATGCCGACGGGAAGATGAAGTATAAACTCTATTTCGGACTCCCCTGGCAGAACAACGACCGGTGTATGGGCTATCGCTCGAGTGTGTTCGTCGATTGGAACGGCGACGGACTTATCGACATCATCGAGACGGGACGCTCCGACACCGAAATGCCCGACGGCACTATACTCGACTCGAGAGCATCGAAGATACGCATCAACTACTCGGATGGCACCGAGTGGGCTGACCCTATCCTCACCATCGGCTCAAACCTCAACTCATGCATTCTGGCCGATATGGACAACAACGGCGTGATCGACTATTTGCGCAATGGGCAGAACGAACTGGCGGTGAATATCGAAGGATTGAGATATAATGTCGGAACATACTTCTCGGCCACGCTCAACCCCTCGGAGACGGTCTATCACCCCGCCGCCCCCTTGCTCGACACACCCGTGACAAACAACGGTCAGGTGACATTGTCGTGGCAAGCCGACCCCGATGCAATCGGAAATGAGACGTTCGAGTACGTCGTCTTCGATAAGGACGGGCGCGTGGTGGCAGGTACTAACGTGGCCGATTACGCCACCGGCAAGCGCAAGAGTCCGACGAATGGCAATGCGTGCGAGGCTAAGGCAATAACACTCTCTCTTCCCGAGGGCGAGTACACCTATGGCGTTCAAACGGTGAGCGGAGCATACGAAGGGTCGGAGTTCGCGAAGGGCTCATTCTCAATCACGGGAACAGGTATTCGCTCAGCTGAGGTGGGCGCAAATGCCGACGAGGCCATCTACGACCTTCAAGGCCGTCAGCTCTCAAAACCCGCCCGCGGAGTGAACATCGTGGGCAATAAGAAAATAATTGTGGAATAAACTTTCCTTGGTATTGTCCGTTAACTCCAGCTAACTCCTGTTAACTCCCGCTAACTCCCAATACAAGCAGAGCTTATAAAAATCAATACGAAGCCGAGCAGGGGATTCCTTCGGCTATTACACGGTCGCGAATGGCATTGAGCTCTTCGCGACTTGCTTTTTTCAGTCCTTCGATGGGCGTCTCGCGGTCGATGGTGTAAATCATTACGCTCTCGGGGGCTATCTTCTTCAGTGCCTTTATCCACGGGCCTACATAAACCTCACTCATGTTATCGGCCCCACAACCGTGGAGGAACATCGTCTGGATGATGACGTGTCCGTTGAAGAGTTTCAAGTTCTCTACCACTTTCTCCACGTTGTAAGCCCTCGATGTGGGGCGATCGACGCGTCGTATGTATTCGATGCTTACGGTGTCGAGTTTCTGAATATTGTTTTCGACCTTCATCAGCGCCTCTCTCACATTTTTGCGCCCAATCATCGTGGCGTTGCTCAGCACCGACACCTTCGCCTTTGGACAAAAGCGGTTGCGAAGGGTAATGGTGTCGTCGATAATCTCGGCGAACGACGGGTGAGCGGTGGGCTCGCCATTGCCGGCGAAGGTGAGAACATCGGGAAGCGCACCCTCTTGCGACATCTCCTTGAGCTTCGCCTCGAGAGCATCAGCCACCTCCTTGCGGGTAGGGCGCGGAAGAGCAGGGCGGTGCTCATGATTGAGCCCACACTCGCAATAGATGCAATCGAAGGTGCACACCTTACCGTCGGAAGGCATTAGGTTGATGCCAAGCGAAATGCCCAGACGGCGACTATGAACAGGACCGAAAATCGGCGATGGATAGATAATTGTCGACACTTTTTCTGACTTGATAATTCAACTTCTGAGTTGCAAAATTACGTCATTGAGGCGACAAATCCAAGATTTTTCATGAAAATATGGCCTCCGACAGTGTTAATTGTGTATTTTAGTATTAATTGTTGTTAAACAATTAGCGAAGTAAAGAGAAAAGTTATTAATTTTGCCAAAGATTGGCGTATTAGTGCCATTTTTCAATGGGAAAGAATAAGAAGAAGACATCCTCGCATAGCGGTTTTCAGACCGTTACGCTTTGCATAAGCACCGCTCTGGTGCTCATTTTACTTGGACTTGTAGTGTTTTTCGTCATGACGGCGCACAACCTATCGGAGTATTGTAAGGAGAACTTTGTTGTCACTATGATGCTCGATCAGGGCGTTAGCGTGAGCGAGACGCAGAAGATACGCAACGAGCTGAAGCATAGTCCGTTCACCAAGGAACTCACTTACATCAGTAAGGTCGAGGCGCTCAAAGAGGCCAAGGCCGCGCTGGGCACCGACCCGTCGGAGTTCACCGAAGGAGTGAACCCGTTCCCACCGTCGATAGAACTGAAGGTGAGGGCGGAATATGCCAACAACGACTCGCTGAAGGCAATATCGAAGCAACTGAAGGCACTCTATAAGCCAAGTAAGGTGACGTATCAGACCGACCTTATCGAGGATGTCAACTACAACATCGCCCGCATCAGCATCGTGCTGCTCTTCATAGCACTGCTACTGACGATAGTCTCCTTCTCGCTCATCAACAACACTGTCCGGCTCGGCATCTACGCCCAGCGGTTCAGCATTCACACTATGAAGCTCGTAGGAGCCTCGTGGTCGTTCATCCGTTGGCCGTTCGTGCGCAATGCCCTGCTCGTGGGATTGCTGGCGGCTATCATCGCTTTGGCCGCCCTCTGCGGAATGGTGTACGTGCTTTACATCAATGAGCCGGCCATCGTGACGGTGCTCGACTGGAGGATACTAGCCGTCACCGCCGGTGTGGTGGTGTTCTTCGGAATAGCCATAACAGGCCTCTGCGCACGCGTCTCAGTGACTAAGTTCCTGAAGATGAAAGCAGGAGAGCTATATAATATTTAAACAGCCTAGGGCTCATAAAAAGTAAAAGAACAGAAATTAATAATAGATAATGGACAAGAGAAATTTTGCATTCGGAAAGAAAAATTTCATCTTCCTTGCCGTGGGCATGGCTATCGTCATCCTCGGTTTCATCCTGATGCTTGGCGGCTCGTCCTCTGAGCAAGTGTACAATCCCGATATCTTTAGTGTCCGTAGGGTTAAGATAGCACCGGTGGTGTGCTTCATCGGATTCATATCGATGATTGTAGCAGTGATGTATAAACCAAAAGATGACGAAGACAAGAAATGAGCGATTTACAAGCACTTATATTAGGCATATTACAAGGCCTTACGGAATATCTCCCCGTCTCGAGTAGCGGCCATCTGGCCATTGGCGCGGCACTGTTCGGAGTAGATGGTGAGGAGAATCTTGCATTTACCATCCTCGTTCATGTGGCAACGGTGCTGAGCACTCTTGTTGTGCTATGGCGCGAAGTAGCATGGCTCTTCAAGGGGATGTTCCGTTGGAAAATGAACGACGAGACACGCTACATACTCAACATCATAGTGTCGATGATACCTGTGGGCATCGTAGGCGTGTTTTTCAAAGACAAGGTTGAAGAAGTGTTCGGCTCGGGACTGCTCATTGTGGGTATAATGTTGCTCGTCACGGCATCGTTGCTCACGTTTTCATACTATGCACGTCCACGACAGAAAGAGAAGATATCCCTCCGCGATGCTTTCATCATCGGTATTGCCCAGGCATGCGCCGTGATGCCGGGATTATCGCGTTCGGGCTCAACCATTGCAACTGGTCTTCTGCTCGGCAACAAGAAGGAGAAGTTGGCTCAGTTCTCGTTCCTGATGGTCATTCCGCCGATACTTGGCGAGGCCCTGCTCGATGTGATGAAGATGATGGAGGGTGGTGTTGCCACAGTGGCAGGTGACATCTCCGTTTCGGCGCTCGCCATTGGTTTCGCATCGGCATTCGTGGCTGGGTGCTTCGCGTGCAAATGGATGATCGACATAGTGAAGCGAGGCAAGCTGGTATACTTCGCCATCTACTGCGCTATCGTAGGACTGGTGACAATATTTCTCAGCTAAGTAGCAGGCTTCTGTACGAATAAAGATGATATAACCCGTTTCAGGATGAATCTTCGCGAAGGTGTGATTATAGCAGTCGATAAGCCCTATGGGATGTCGAGTTTCGGTGCTCTGGCTCATGTCAGATATATTCTTTCGAAGCATGTAGGCTACAAGGTGAAGATAGGACATGCCGGCACGCTCGATCCGCTTGCCACAGGTGTGCTCGTGCTATGCACCGGTAAGGCTACGAAGCGCATTGAGAGCCTTCAGGAGCACACCAAGCAGTATGTGGCGAAGCTACAACTCGGAGCCACTACGCCCAGCTACGACCGTGAACACGAGGTTGACGCACACTATCCCACGAGCCATATCACGCTCGAGAAGGTTGAGCAGGTGTTGCAACAGTTCACGGGCGACATAATGCAGATACCACCTGCTTATAGCGCTTGCAAGATAAATGGCGACCGTGCTTATGAACTTCAGCGGAAAGGACGCACCGTGGAGCTGCAGGCAAAGCCGATACACATCGACGAGATAGCGCTAGAGGAGTTCGATGCTGAGGCAATGACGCTTCAAATACGCGTCACATGTGGGAAAGGCACATACATCCGAGCCTTGGCACGCGACATCGGCAGGGCGCTCGAAAGCGGAGCCTATCTGCTATCGCTATGTCGAACACGGTCGGGCGACGTGACTCTCGACGATTGCATCAGTTTCGACACCTTCGGTGAATGGATCGAGGCAAACGAGATAGAATAGTTGCCGAAGAGAGAAAAATAGCGGACAAGGAAGAAAAAGAGAAAATATTTATATAAAATAAAATGAAGCTTTCACAATTTAAGTTCAAACTCCCAGAGGATCGCATAGCTCTATATCCTCACAGTATCTACCACGAAATAGAAAACGAGCAGGGCGAGAAAGAGACATGGCGTCTCACCCGTCGCGACGAGTGTCGTCTGATGGTTGTCCATCGTCGTTCGGAGCAGATTGACATGTTCCAGAAAGACAAGAAGGGCAAACCCGTCAAGGATAAGTATCTCGACTTCCGCAATGTGCTTGATTATTTCGACGAGGGTGATACGTTTGTTTTCAACGACACCAAGGTGTTCCCTGCACGTCTGTATGGCACCAAGGAGAAGACCGACGCAAAGATTGAGGTGTTCCTTCTGCGCGAGTTGAACGAGGAGATGCGTCTTTGGGATGTGCTTGTTGAGCCGGCACGCAAGATACGTATTGGCAACAAGCTGTTCTTCGACGACACAAGCACTATGGTCGCCGAGGTGGTCGATAATACTACTTCGCGCGGACGTACGCTCCGATTCCTATACGACTGTCCTCACGATGAGTTCAAGCGTGAGCTATTCGCACTTGGCGAGGCACCGCTCCCGCGTTATATTGTTGACCGTCGCGAGAGTGGTCATGCCGATCCCGAAGATATGGACGACTTCCAGTGTATCTTCGCAAAGAACGAGGGTGCGGTGACTACTCCTGCCACAGGACTGCACTTCAGTCGCGAGATGATGAAGCGTATGGAGATACGCGGAATAAACTTTGCATTTATCACACTGCATTGCGGACTCGGGTGCTTCCACGATATTGAAGTTGAAGACCTGACAAAGCACAAGATGGACTCCGAGCAGATGTTTGTCGGTCGTGAGGCCTGCGATCTTGTCAATAAGACAAAGGAACAGGGACATCACATCTGTGCTGTGGGTACAAGTGTTGTGAAGGCCACTGAGACAGCTGTAGGCACCGACGGAATGTTGAAGGAGTATGAGGGATGGACCAACAAATTCATCTTCCCACCATACGACTTCGGTCTGGCCGACACGATGATTGCCAACTTCTACCATCCATTGTCGCCGCTGCTCATGGAAACGGCTGCTTTCGGAGGCTACGACCTCATAATGAAAGCCTACGAGCTGGCACTGGAGAATGGTTACATGTTCGGCTGCTACGGCGATGCTATGCTCATCCTCAACGACTAATCATCTGAGAGGCATGAGCATCAGCTCCCTCTATTATCAAACTTCTGAACTATGAACTCTGACCCCCTCCACGAAGTGTACCTCTCGTTGGGTACCAATCTGGGCAATCGGCGGCGCAATCTGCACAATGCCATCCGGTTGATAGGTAAGTTGGTGGGCAGTGTGGTGCGCAGTTCATCGTTCATCGAGACAGAGCCGTGGGGCTTCGAGAGTACTCACAAGTTTCTCAATGCCGCCGTGTGTGTGCAGACAGCGCTTACCCCTCGCCAGTTGCTCAGCGTCACTCAAGAAATAGAGCGCGCGATGGGAAGGACGACGAAGTCATCCCCGGGCAATTATCACGATCGCATTATCGACATCGATATCCTCTACTACGACGACATCACCGTCAGCGACCCCGACCTCGTGATTCCCCATCCGCTGATTGGTGAACGCGACTTCGTGAAAATACCGCTCTCAGAAATAAGAGATTCTCAAACCCACAGGTGATATCACCGGCCACAGATTTCACTCTATTTTCTCTACCACAGATTTCGCAGATTAAACGGATTTAAAGCAACATGGCACTTAAAGATTTCACAGATTCACGCTGTATGCAATCTGTGAAATCGATAGAGTTGTAAGTGACTTGAAAAAATCTGTTTAATCTGCGAAATCTGTGGTAGAAAAATAAATCTGTGGTAGAAAAAATAAATCTGTGATAGAAAAAATAAATCTGTGGTCGAAAGTATAGAGTGAAATCTGTTGTCTTGTTTTCTGGGAGCGCGGGCATAAAAAGAAATCCTCATCATCCGCGGTGGACGATGAGGACTTTTCTTTTTACCTTAGTTTCGGAAGTCGCCTTCTTACTTGTAGCGCAGACCCAGAGCCTTCACGAGGTTACGATAACGCTCAATGTCGCGAGCCTTCAGATAGTTGAGCAGCGAACGGCGCTTACCAACCAGCATGGTCAGCGAGCGAGCTGTAGCGTGGTCCTTGTGGTTATTCTTCAGGTGCTCAGTCAGATGGCTGATGCGATAGGTGAACAATGCCACTTGGCTCTCAACAGAACCTGTGTCGGTAGGAGTCTTTCCGAACTTCTCGAAGATTTCGGCTTTCTTTGCTTGATCTAAATACATTTTTTTAATTGATTAATTTGGTTTTTGCAATCACATCCTTCGAGCGCTACACGCCTTAATCACAACGTCTTACACTGTCGAATGCATCGGGCTTTCCGAATTTGCGGGTGCAAAGTTACTGCTTTTCCGTCGACTAAACGGCATCTTTGCACCATTTATTTATTGTGTGTCTGCAATATTTATGCTTTTTTAACAAATACAATAGGCTAACATGTCAGTATCACAATGCTATTAGTGAGCAGGTGCCGCTGAGATATTTACCACAATTCCTTCCGTCTTTTTGAACGTATAGACGCTGTTTCCGATGGTTATGATGATGCTACTTCCCGTCAGTTGGTAGGTTCCCATAGTGATTTCATCTCCGCTGATGTAGATGTTTCCGCTAGTGCCGGTAGCCATCTCAATAGTGAAATGTCTTGTACCAGGATAGTTGTGCCACTGGCCGTCGGTAGTCAGTCGCGCGTAGATGTTTATCTGCGGTGTCTTTTGTCCTTTGATTTCGAGCAGCACGGCTTCGATGTCTTCATAGTCGAGCCACTGTCCTTCGTAGAGCCATTGCCCCTCGGGGACGTAAAAATAGTTGTCTTCAGCGTCGTCGCCACACGATGTGATGATGCCTGCTCCGCACACCATGAGCATGGCGGCAAGCATCCAGATTGATAGTTTTCTCATTTTCTTCATTATTCTGCTATAGCTTTTTTTATGTTGTTGAAATATTCTCTGCCTGTGATACTATTCAGTGTTTTGCTTCCGAAACGAGGCTCGTCATGCATGAAACATGTGTCAAGAAACCTGGTTTGCCGTGCAAAAATACAAAAAAATAATATATGTCGATATCATGGAGCGTTTTTTTTTATTTTAACATGCCTGTTGAAGCGAAATAAGGCATTGATAGACAGACTTTTTATACATATCTTAGCTTCTTTCACCAGCCTCACCTTTGCTGATTGTTTTACCCCAAAGCATTGTCTCTTGAAAATTTTGCTAGCAAAATTTTCATTAAAAAGGCCTTCTATTGTCATTAAAGAGCCCGGTTATTCGAAATTTTGCTAGCAAAATTATTTGTCCGTAAAAAGACATCTTGTTTCTCATAACATATTTCGTGTGTCTAACAGGTGTTGTCTTTCTCTTCGCTCTACACTCGACTTTTCGTAACTTTTACATCCATGCGGATGAAGAAGTTACTCAGACTCGGCATAAAAAAGAATGAATTCTTTTGTTCTGCTCTCGTTTTTTCGTAACTTTGCACCCGATTTTTCGTAAAGTGAATATGCAAGATATCAGAAACATAGCTATTATTGCCCATGTTGACCATGGTAAGACCACTCTTGTCGACAAGATGATGCTGGCCGGTCACCTGTTCCGTGAAGGTCAGGAGGTGGGTAATCAGATGCTCGACAGCAACGACCTTGAGCGCGAGCGCGGTATAACCATTCTCTCGAAGAATGTGTCGATAACCTACAAGGGAGTGAAGATAAACATCATCGACACCCCGGGACACAGCGACTTCGGCGGTGAGGTGGAGCGTGTGCTAAACATGGCCGACGGCTGTCTGCTGCTTGTCGATGCCTTTGAGGGCCCGATGCCTCAGACGCGCTTTGTGCTCCAGAAGGCTCTGCAGATAGGATTGAAGCCTATCGTCGTGGTGAATAAGGTCGATAAGCCTAACTGCCGGCCTGAGCAGGTGTACGAGATGGTGTTCGACCTGATGTTTGCCCTCGGCGCAACAGAAGAGCAGTTGGACTTCCCCGTGGTGTACGGTTCGGCAAAGCAGGGATGGATGGGCGAAGACTATAACACGCCTACAGACAATATCACCTATCTGCTCGACAAGATTCTCGAGGTGATTCCCGCCCCGAAATATCTCGACGGCACGCCACAGATGCTCATCACTTCGCTCGACTATTCGTCGTATCTCGGTCGCATCGCCGTGGGACGCGTTCATCGTGGCACACTCACCAACGGCATGCAAGTGACTATAGCCCATCGCGACGGCAGCCTGGAGAAGACGAAGATAAAAGAGCTCCACACGTTTGAGGGCATGGGACACGTGAAGACTGATAGCGTCTCCTCAGGCGACATATGCGCAGTGATAGGTCTCGACCGCTTCGAGATAGGCGACACCATTTGCGACTTCGAGAATCCCGAGGCCCTGCCGCCGATAGCCATCGACGAGCCAACGATGTCGATGCTATTCACCATCAACGACTCGCCGTTCTTCGGAAAAGAAGGAAAATACTGCACGTCGCGCCATATCAACGACCGTCTGCAGAAAGAGCTCGAGAAGAACCTCGCGCTCAGGGTGAGCCAGTTTGAGGACTCCACCGACAAGTGGATTGTCAGCGGTCGCGGCGTGCTCCATCTCTCCGTGCTCATCGAGACCATGCGGCGCGAAGGATATGAGCTACAGGTGGGACAGCCGCAGGTAATCTATAAGGAGATCGACGGCGTTCGTTGCGAGCCTATTGAGGAGCTTACCATCAACGTGCCTGAGGAGTTCGCCTCGAAGATGATCGATATGGTGACCCGTCGCAAGGGCGACATGACATCGATGGAGAGTCAGGGCGATCGCGTGAACATCGAGTTCGACATCCCTTCGCGCGGCATCATCGGTCTGCGTACCAACGTGCTCACCGCATCGCAGGGTGAGGCAATCATGGCACACCGTTTCAAAGAGTATCAGCCCTATCGCGGCGACATACTCCGTCGTGTGAATGGTTCGATGGTTGCGCTCGAGACGGGAATGGCTTATGCCTATTCCATCGACAAGTTGCAAGACCGCGGTAAGTTCTTCATCGACCCGGGTGAGGATGTGTATGGCGGTCAGGTGGTTGGTGAACATGTACACGACAACGACCTTGTCATCAACGTTACAAAGGCCAAGCAGCTCACTAATGTGCGTGCATCGGGCTCCGACGAGAAGGCTCGCATCGTGCCAAAGGTGGAGATGAGCCTCGAGGAATGCCTCGAATACATCAAGGCCGACGAATATGTTGAGGTGACACCGAAGTCGATTCGCATGCGAAAGATTATCCTCGATCACCTTGAGCGCAAACGCGCAAACAAAGAATAGTTTGTTGACAAATATCACAGGCTGGAAGAATTAGTAAAACTTCCAGCCTTTTTTGTCTGTCAGATGGCAATAAAATAGAGATAAATACGTTTAAAAGAATAAAAAATATAGTATACTATGAGAACAACTTTTTTATCACTTTTAATGTTGATGGCCACGATGACCGTTGTGGCACAGAATATTGATGAGACATCAAACTACGAGCTCCGCACCCCAGGGGGGCTTGTGCTCGACAACATGAACTCTACCAACAACGAAGCATCGATGTTTGTCAGCGTGAGGAAACCCGGTGAGGCTGGACAGGCATGGCGCTTGCAACAAGTAGAAGACAATGTCTATCAGTTTGTGAACTGTGCGTCGTTCAGCGCACTCGACAATAATAACGGAAAAAGAGTGCAGCCTGTCATTCAGTGGACGCTGACTCCAGGCAACCGAAATCAGTATTGGAGATTAGAAAAGCAAGGCAACGGATACACCCTCACATGCGAGGCAACGGGTATGAAACTTGGACTCCTCGATGCTCCCCAACCCGGTATGCCTGTTTATCAGGTGGAGGCAACGGCAAAGCCTGAACTGACGACGTGGATGCTGGTGAAGTCGGATGTGAAAGTCAATATGATTGTGCCTAAGAGATCATCTACAAACGATTGGGAGAATGAGCGCATTATAGGTATTAATAAACTCCCCGAACATGTCACCCACATACCGTTTGCCGAGCTCGACGAGATGGTCGCTGATGTTACCTTCGATATGCCATGGAAGCGTGCGAAGACAAAATCGTCGAGATTTATGTTGCTTAACGGTAAGTGGAAATTCAATTGGGCAAAACAACCCGAAGACCGTCCGGTGAATTTCTTCAAGCCAAGCTACAATGTCAATGCATGGGAAGAGATTGATGTGCCATCGTGCTGGGAGATGAAAGGCTATGGCACTCCGCTATACACAAACGTCACATATCCTTTCCTCAACAATCCTCCGTTCATTCAGGCACAGCGTGGATACACCATGGAGCAGGAACCAAATCCTGTAGGGTCGTATCGCAGGGAGTTCACATTGCCGGCTGATTGGAACGGAAAGCAGATTTACCTGCATCTCGATGGAGTATATTCGGCGTTCTACGTTTGGGTAAACGGAAAGAAGGTGGGATATAGCCAAGGTGCAAACAACGATTCAGAGTTTGATGTGACGAAGTATGTCGTGAAAGGCAAGAACGTTGTAGCAGTTGAGGTTTACAAGTGGAGCGACGGCAGCTATCTCGAAGATCAAGACATGTTCCGCTTTGGTGGTATTCATCGCGATGTATATCTCGTGGCACGACCGAAGATTCATTTCCGTGACTTCGACTTAAACGATGATTTCAATGCCGACCTTACATCGGTCACTCTTTCGACACGTGCTATTGTCAGCAACTACGGAAAAGGCCGCGCTGCTGCTAAAGTGAGCGTGACACTGCTCGATGCCGAAGGTGAAGAGATAGGCAAGGCAAGTGGAAGCAACGCAAATGTAGTGGCAGGGCAGGATAACGCGGTCGACGGCATGGTGATAAAGGTGAATAATCCACACCTATGGTCGGCAGAGCATCCGTATCTATATACCGTCGCAATAGAGCTCTTCGATACAGAGGGCAATCCTCTGGAGTGCACATCGTTCAAGCATGGCTTCCGCAAGGTGGAGTTCAAGGACAGAAAACTCTATGTGAACAATGTGCTCACATACCTGAAGGGAACCGACCGCCACGATATTCATCCTGTTTATGGCAAGTCGATACCTGTGGAGTCGATGATAGAAGACATACTTCTGATGAAGCGTCATAACCTCAACACCGTCCGCACAAGTCATTATCCTAACGATGCGAAGATGTATGCGCTTTACGATTATTATGGCCTATACATCATGGATGAGGCCGATCAGGAATGCCATGGAAATCAGTCGATATCAAAGATGCCATCGTGGGAGAACGCTTATGTCGATCGTGCTGTACGTATGGTTCAGCGCGACAGGCTGCACCCGTCGGTAATCCTCTGGTCGTTGGGTAATGAATCGGGTGGTGGAAGCAATATCGTTGCAGAGCGCGATGCTATTCGTAAGCTCGATAGCAGGAAGATACATTACGAGGGACAGAACGAAATCGCCGACATCGATTCGCGCATGTATCCCTCGGTGGAAAATATGATGGAGATAGATCGTAATGGTGCCAACAAGCCATTCTACCTCTGCGAATATGCCCACGCCATGGGAAACGCTATCGGTAATCTGGCTGAGTATTGGGACTATATCGAGAACAAGTCGGAGCGAATGATAGGTGCTTGCATCTGGGACTGGGTCGATCAGGCAATTGTCAATCCGAAAGAGAATAACGGTAACCTGTATTTCGGCGGTTCGTTCGGCGATGTTCCTAACGACAACGACTTCTGCTGCAATGGTATCATCACTGCCGACCGTCGCGTGACCCCGAAACTTCTTCAGGTGAAGAAAGTCTATCAGTATATTAAGATTCATCATAAAGCCGCTGGTCTTCTCACTCTTGAGAACCGCTACACGTCGTATAACCTCAAAGATATGAAGCTTCGCTATGCTCTCCTTCACGACGGCAAGCAAGTAGCCCAAGGCGAGGTGGCACTGCCTGATACGAAACCTTGGCAGACAAGCGAAGTGAGGTTGCCAATCGATGAGTCGTTGATGAAGTACGATGAGGGCGATGTCACTTTGAATGTTGAGGTCGCTTTGCTTAATGCCACGAACTGGGCAGATGCCGGACATGTAGTTGCTGCCGATGAGTTCATCATCAGCGAGAAGCACAACCGCCTTTCGGCGAAAGAAGAATCGGAGCAGACCCCGTTGAAGGTGTTCACCGAAGAAGACCGCTACCTGCGTGTAGAAAACGGACGCATCGCTGCTAAGTTCGACAGAATCGACGGTAAGATTCAGAGTCTTTGCCTCGACGGAAAAGAGATTCTTCACATGCAGGGCGGACCAGTGTTCAACTGGTATCGCTACATCAGCAACGACCGTCGTTGGTACGATGAAACACGCACAAAGGTGATTTCTTACTCTTACGTCGTAGGCCCCGATCGCAAGTCGGTCACTGTGACGTTCAGTCTCGAGACAACCGCAGGCAAGAGCGTCGTGCCATATACCGTCACATATGATATCTGTGGTGCGGGATATGTCGATGTTGAGGCTAACTTCCACGTGGGCAAGGACTTTAACCTGCCTCGATTGGGACTGCAGATGATGCTTGGCGCTGAGTATGAGAATGTGGCATGGTACGGCCGTGGCCCGATGGAGAATTATGTCGACCGTAAAGACGCTGCGTTCCTTGGTGTTTACAACACCACAGTGACCGACATGGCAGAACATTATGTTCGCACCCAGACTATGGGTGAGCGCTGCGACACTCGTTGGCTGAAATTCACATCGAAAAATGGTAACACCGTCAGCATCACCGCCGACGAAAGTTTCGATTTCTCCGCACAGCACTTCACCGACCCAGATATCTTTAACGTGAAGTATGGCAACGACCTCGACAAGATACGTCGTCCTGAGGTGGTTCTGGTACTCGACTGCGTGATGCGTGGCATCGGCAATGGCAGCTGCGGTCCCGGACCGATGAGGAAGTATGAGATAGAAAGGAACAAAGATTACTCTTATAAGTTCAGAATCAGTAAATAAGATATTCAAACGAATAACTCTAAATCGATATGCGCAGATACATTCTTTCACTGCTTTTGGCTGTGATAACGATTCCCACCATTGCCCAGAAGCACAAGGCTCCGGCACCGATGTTCCGCGACCCGATTACAGACGGTGCTGCCGACCCCGTGGTGTTCTGGAACGATGTGGAGAAATGTTGGTGGATGCTTTACACCCAACGCCGTGCCAATCAGGAGACAGGCGATGTGGCCTACTGCTATGGCAATCCGATTGGCATTGCCCAGTCGGACGACAACGGTGCATCGTGGTACTATCGTGGTACGCTCGATCTGAAAATCGACCGTGGGCACAACACCTTCTGGGCTCCCGAGATAGTCTATGACAAGGGGGTATATCATCTTTTTGTGGCTTACATAAAAGGAGTGCGCAATCAGTGGGGAGGCAGGGCACGCCTTGTACACTTCACGAGCAAGAATCTTTGGGATTGGAAATACCGTGGGCTGGTTGATATAGGGAGCGAGAATGCTATCGACATTACCATCTTCAAGAAGCCCGATGGCACATGGCGTGCATGGTACAAGGATGAGACAGCAGGCTCGCATACGTTCTACAGCGATAGTCGCGACTTGTTCCACTGGTCGAAAGGTCAGCAGGCAATAGGTGGCGTGGCATGCGAAGGGCCCAAAGTGTTTCAGTTCAAAGATTACTATTGGATGATAACCGATGAGTGGCACGGATTCCGTCTGTATCGTTCGTCGGACCTCAGCAATTGGGAGCGGCAAGGTATCCTTTTAGGCGAAGCGAGCAGCAGACCTCAGGATCGTCCGCAGGGAGCGCATGGCGATGTGGTGGTGATAGGCGACAAGGCGTATGTCTTTTATTTTACCCATCCAGGGCGCGACTCTCATCTCCATTCGCCACTCAGCAATATTGGAAATCAAGCCTACGAGTTGCGACGCTCGGTGATACAGTGCGGCGAACTCGTGTTCAAGGATGGTACGCTGGAGTGCAATCACGAAGCAGGATTTGATTTCTATCTGCCGAATATGAATAACAAAATAAATAAAAAGAACAAATGAAAAGATTATTAATCACTTTGACAGTAATTACCCTGTCGGCTTCGTGCTTTGCCCAGGGCAAGGAAGGCCATCTGTCTATCATCCCACGCATCGGTGTAGACCTGGCAAAGATAACCAACGGAGAGTATTTTGTGGCAGAATCTAATTCTGATTTTAAAGTGGATGCCAATATACGCCCAGCCTTTGCCTGCGGAATAGATGCCGAGTATATGCTGAACAGCCATTTCGCCCTCAATGCCGGAGTGTACTACACACAGCAGGGAGCGAAGTTCGACGACTATAGCATTGAGAATGAAGACAAGACAGGCTATGGCGTGCATAACAACATACTCAAGCTCGACTACATCAGCATGCCGCTCATGGCGCGAGAGTTTATCACCGATAACTTCTCTGTGTCCATCGGCTTGCAGCCGAGCTTGCTGGTGAACACCTGCCGTGTGTGGGAAGAGCAGGCCTTTGTCGTAGGCGAAGATGGTGCACGCGACTATAAGAAAGCCGAAGAGATAGAGACAGACTTTAGCAATCTGACACAGAAGTTCGTACTCCACATGCCCGTCAGCATCAGCTACGAATTTCAACATGTCATCATCGATGCTCGCTACGTCTACGGACTGACACGCTCGTTCAAGTCGAGCTTCGGCAAGAGCAACAACTCCATGCTCATGTTCACCGTCGGCTATCGGTTCCAGCTGTAGAATATAGAGGCTTGATGCAATACAATCCCTATGAACTTGATCGTCATTCTATTCGTCTGAAAGAATTTGATTATTCTTCGGAGGCGTTGTTTTTCGTTACAGTTGTTGTGAATATGAAACTTCCATTGTTTGGAAGAATTTGCAACGACGAAATGATATTGAATGATGCAGGGCAGATGATTGCTGATACTTTCGAAAATATAGAATCAAACTTTCAAAATGTTTATTGCCTCGATTATGTAGTTATGTCAAATCATTTCCATGGCATTATTCAGAATAAATCTGATGGTGCTGTGTCACTGCTATCAGTTATGAAATGGTTTAAGGGAGTCACAACTCACTTGTATATAGAGGGAGTAAAGACTAAACAATGGATGCCGTTTAATAGAAAGTTATGGCAGACGAGGTATTACGATAGAATACTATGGAACGAGCGAGACTATCGGTTTTGTGCTGACTATATCCACATGAATCCGATTAACTGGCCAAACGACGATTGTAATATCATAGATTTCAAATAAAAACGGAAACAGTAGGGACGGGCTTTATGCCCGTCAGCAAGGAAGTATGTTTGACTAATTGCTGACGGGCATAAAGCCCGTCCCTACATATATAATATAGATTACTCCGGATACCTCATGTTTTCCTCTTTCATGCAGAGGAGAACTTCATTGAGATATTTCCGTGCTTCCCATCGCGCCATGGGCAGGTCGTGGAGCAGGTAGTTGCCGCAGTCGCGCGGCGCAGCTCCAGGCACCTCACCTTCATACTCAGCCACGAAGCGGAACGTGCGCTGCATCAGTTCCACGATATCCTCGGGCATCAGGTCGCCGCGCATGAGGAGATAGTTGCCCGTGAGGCATCCCATCGGACCCCAATACACGATGCGGTCTTGCCACTCAGGGTCGTTTCTGAGGTAGGTGGCGGCCAGATGTTCTATTGTGTGCAGCGCACCCGGATGAATGGCAGGCTCGCGGTTGGGTTCCTTCATGCGTATGTCGAAGGTGGTTACAACATCGCCGCCCACTTCGTCTTTGCGCGATACATAGATGCCGCGCAGCAGACGCTCATGGTTTATCGTAAAACTAGGAATCTTTTCCACAAGTTGATAATTGAAAGTTGATAATTGAAAATTGATAATTACGATTAGAACTGGCTGTTTGAGAGAGATTCTTCACCTTTTCTGTCCCTCTCGCTTCGCTCGAGATTTGTCGGGCCTGCGAGAGCCACTGACCGAAGGAAGGTAACAAGAGACCGTTGGTTAGCTTTTCACTTTTCACTTCTCGCAAGCGAGGAAAGCTCCTCAATAAACATCCTCGTCACTTCGAACGATCCCTCGGCTATCTTGTCCCAGAAGTCGTAGTATTGCGATGCCTTTGTATCCTTCAGCGGCACGTCGCTGATTATCCTGAACGACACGAATGGCACACGATAAATATGGCATGTCTGCGCTATTGCCGCGCTCTCCATATCCACCGCCACGGCCTTCGGGCATTTCTCAAGTATGGCGGCAATCTTTTCTTTCGTATCAACAAACCAGTCGCCGCTCACTATCTCGCCTGCCACAATCCTCTCTTTACATTCTATGCTGAGAGCCTTCTGCACTATCTCCTTCGGTGCATCGAAGTGTGGAGGCATGCCTACAAACTGCCCATAGCTGACATCATTGCCGCAATAGACGTCGTGATATCTGTATCTAGTGCCTACCACCACATCCATCGGGTTGAGATCGATGCTTGCTCCTCCTGCCACGCCCGACGACATGACAAGCTCGGGCGAATAGTTGTTTATCAACTCCACCGCACCAATAGCGGCGTTTACCTTTCCAATGCCCGACTGAAGGAGTATCACCTCGTTACCTCCGATGCCTCCTCTGATGAAGTCGTTCTTCCCATGGCGCTCGATGCTCTGCTCGTCCATCAAGCCACGAAGCTGACGCATCTCCTTTTCCATCGCCACGATAATTCCTATTCTCATTTGCTATAATTATTTCTTATGCAAAGATAGTGAAAATCGAGCGGAGTACAAAATAAAAACAGAAGATTTTCTTATGATTTTAAACATCTTTTTCTTCGCCGATGACGAAAATGCTTTCAATTCGTAAGCAGTTTTTCGAAGTGCCCGTTTTTTGCCCGATTTTCGCTCTCAGCCGACATTTTACCCGAAAAACACGCATTTTTGCGAGATTCTTATAAATCGTTGATTGTCAGGTAAATACGTGTTTTCGTCTTAAAATACCAATTTCCCTACCTTCAATAAAGAGCCTCTTTAATGCCATTAAAGGGCCTCTTTAATGCCGTTAACCCATTCATCTAATGGCATTAAACACACCATCTACCAGCCCTTTTCATGCTTTTTGATGCCCAAAAATGTCGAAAATGTGCTCAAAAAACACCCTTTTTACTCCTCTTTTCCGGTTTTTTATGCAAAAACACCCCTCTCGTTTATCGCTTTCAAATCGTAACTACGCCCGACCAAAAACGCCACTTACACGGTTTTTCGTCGCCCAACCACTCGCTCCAAGGCCACATTTACCCATCGAAGTTGCAATTCGCAATCTTTCCATTTGCCACGCTTTGCGGGTATATTACGATAAAAATGTTCGCAAAGTTTGTCAGTATGACAAAAATGGCATAACTTTGCAATTGATGTGGACAAGCCGATGGGCATTGCTTTGAAAGGATTAAGAATGAAGCGACAAGGTGGTGAATGAATACAAAACCTCAGTTTATTCTTACACTTTGCATGTCTGTTTGTCGGTTTCGTCTTTCAGGTTTTGAGAAGTGTCATTGATTCCTTTGCATAATAAATAATAATCGATATGAACGAAATGAAGAAATATCTTTGGGACATTGTGGCGGTTGTGGCTTTTGTGGCAATCGCGTTTGCCTATTTCATGCCTGCCGACCTTGAGGGTCGCATACTCTATCAGCACGACTCCTCAGCCGGGCGCGGGGCAGGACAGGAACAGCAGCAGTACCTTGAACAGACGGGTGAGCGCACTCGATGGACTAATGCCACGTTCGGGGGCATGCCTACATATCAGACAGCACCGTCGTACGACAGTACCGAGGCGCTGGGCAAGGTGATGAACGCCTACCATCTGTGGCTGCCCGACAATGTGTGGTATGTGTTTGTATATCTGCTCGGATTCTACATCATGCTGCGCGCATTCGACTATCGAAAGGAATTAGCCGCGCTGGGGTCGATAATATGGGCTTTCTCAAGCTATTTCTTTATTATAATTGCCGCAGGACATATATGGAAAGTAATGGCCCTGGCTTACCTTCCACCAATGATTGGAGGCATTGTACTGGCATATCGAGGCAAGTATTTGTGGGGCTTCATCCTCACGGCGGTGTTCACTGCATTCGAGGTGAAGGCCAACCATGTGCAGATGACATATTATTACTTGTTCATCATTGCGCTGATGGTGATTGCGTTCCTCGTTGAGGCCATAAGAGAAGGGTGGATTAGTCGTTTCGCCAAAGCAACTGCGGTATGCGCAGTAGCGGCGGCGGTAGGCATCTGCCTGAACCTGTCGAACCTCTACCACACATGGCAGTATCAGAAAGAGAGCATGCGCGGAAAGAGCGAGTTGGTGAAGGCACAATCGGAAAACCAGACCTCGAGCGGCCTCGATCGCGACTATATAACCCAGTGGAGTTACGGCATCGACGAGACGTGGACGCTGCTCATACCAAACACAAAGGGTGGGGCATCGGTGCCCATAGCAACAAACTCGACGGCAATGAAGAAAGCCGATCCCGAACTGGCGCAGGTGTATAATCAGATAGGACAGTATTGGGGCAACCAGCCCGGAACAAGCGGACCGGTGTATGTGGGAGCGTTTGTGATGATGCTGTTCATCTTGAGCCTGTTCATAGTGAAAGGGCCGATGAAGTGGGCATTGCTCGCTGCGACGATATTGTCGGTGCTGCTGTCGTGGGGTAAGAACTTCATGCCGATGACCGACTTCTTCCTCGACCACGTGCCGATGTATGCCAAGTTCCGCACCGTGGCGTCGATACTTGTCATTGCCGAATTCACCATCCCGCTCCTTGCAGTGATGGGATTGAAGCGCATTGTCGATGATCCGTCGCTGTTGGGAAGGAATCTGAAGTGGCTCTACACCAGTTTCTTGCTCACGGCAGGCCTCTGTGCACTCTTCGCACTGATGCCGGGGCTGTTCTTCCCCGACTATATATCCAACGCTGAACTTGCTGCATTCAAGTCATTGCCCGACGATTTCTACAGTCGTCTCGTGCCAAATCTGACTGCGATGAGGCAGGCAATGTTCACCGCCGACTGCTGGCGTTCGGCAGGGATAATCGTGGTGGGCACACTGCTGTTGCTGCTCTATAAGGAGAAGAAGCTGAAGTCGGAGCAGATGGTGCTCGGAATAGCCGTGCTCTGCCTTGTAGATATGTGGATGGTGAACAAGCGCTACCTTAACGACGACATGTTTGTGGAGCGTAGTGTGCGTGATCTTCCTCAGCCCAAGACAGCCACCGACGAGGCGATACTCCAAGACAAGAGCCTCGACTACCGTGTGCTTAATATGGCCTCAAACACGTTCAACGAGAACGAGACGAGCTATTACCATAAGAGTATCGGCGGATATCATGCCGCCAAGCTGCGTCGCTATGCCGAGCTTATCGATGCCTATATCTCGCCAGAGATGAAGGCTCTCAACTCTGCCATCGTCGATGCCGCAGGCGATATGACTCAGGTGAAGGGCGACTCCATCTGTCCTGTCCTCAACATGCTCAATACCAAGTACTTCATTCTGCCGTTGCAGAGTGGGCAGACAGTGCCGCTGAAGAATCCTTATGTGTATGGCAATGCGTGGTTCGTCGATCAGGTGCATTACGTGTCGAATGCTAATGAAGAGCTCGACGGTATGGCCGAAATCGACCTCCGCCACGAGGCAATAGCCGATGATACGTTCAAGGAGCAGATTGGCGACGCCGTGCATCAGAATGGAGAGTCGTTGGCAACACTCACCGATTATAAGCCCAATTGCCTTACATACAAGCTGAATAGCGACAAGGGTGGAGTAGTGGTGTTCTCAGAGATTTACTATCCCGGTTGGACGGCAACCATCGACGGCAAGCCTGCTGAGCTCGGAAGAGTGGACTATGTGCTCCGTGCACTGCAAGTGCCGGCAGGAGAGCATGAGGTGGTGCTTACGTTCAAACCATCGTCGATACGTACTACCGAGACAGTGGCATACGTGTCGTACTTCGTGCTGTTGCTGGCAGTGGCATTGGGATTGTTTTTTGAATGGAAAAGAAGAAAAAACTGATTAGCAAGTGATGAAGAAGTTATTGTCATTGCCGCCAAATCTGGTGGACTGCTTCCATGATGTTACAGGATTATCACACGATGAATGGTTCTGCACTAACGATCCCATAGGCAAGAAACTCGGGTCGGGCGGTGGCTCGTCGTGGCTTTTGCAAAAAGCATACGAGGCCGACTGTCGTGCTGGAGGCGAATGCCCTGATTTCGCCGAATGGCTTGGCAGTGAGCGACGTCTGCTGTTGCATGCTGGAGGACAAGGCCGACGTGTGCCGGCATATGCTCCTTCGGGAAAGATACTCACGCCGATTCCAGTGTTCAGATGGGAGCGGGGACAGAAGCTGAGTCAAGACTTGCTCAGCCTGCAGGTGCCTTTCTATGAGCAGATAATGAACGTAGCACCGAAGTCGTTGGGCACGATGATAGTCAGTGGCGATGTGCTCATACGTTCATCGCAGCCAGTGACGAGCATACCCGAAGCCGATGTTGTCTGCTTCGGATTGTGGCTCGGAGCAGAGACGGCAACCAATCATGGAGTGTTCGTGTCGTCGCACGACGATCCCTCACACCTCGAGTATATGCTCCAGAAACCGTCGGTGGCAACGCTTGCCCGACTGCTGAAAGACCATTTCTATCTTACCGACATTGGTATCTGGCTGCTCTCCGACAGGGCAGTGAAGATGCTTGTGCAGCGTTCACTCAACAGCGATGTCGATGAATTGAATGGCATCGATATCGCCAATTGCGTGCCTCAAAACTACGACCTCTACAGCGAGTTCGGCTGTGCATTGGGAACGAACCCCACCATCAGCGATGAGATGCTCGGTCAGCTCAGCGTGGCGGTGGTGCCGTTGCAGGGAGGTGAGTTCTATCATTTCGGTACTACACACGAGATTGTGTCATCGACACTTGCCGTGCAGAATCTTGTCAGCGACCAGCGACAGATAATGCACCACTCTCGCAAGCCGCATCCATCCATCTTCATACAGAACGCCATCGTGCGCACAAAGATTTCGGCTGAGAACCACAACGTGTGGATAGAGAACAGTTGTGTGGGTGATAAATGGACATTGAAGAGCGAGAATGTGATAACGGGCGTGCCGATGAACGACTGGACAATGCCCCTCTCGGCAGGAGATTGCATCGATATTGTTCCGTTTGGTGAGGCGAAATACGTCGTAAGACCATACGGCTATAACGATAAGTTCCGCGGCAGTCTGTCGGATGCCGATACACTTTATCTCGGCCGACCGTTTGCCGAGTGGGCACGAGAGCGCGGAATCGACGTGCAGGACATTCAGCACGGTGAGGATATACAAAAAGCAAAGATATTCCCTGTGGTTGCTGATGGCGAAGCTGCAGGTGTGATGGCGCAGTGGATGCTGTTCGGTGATGGTGGTCGCGAAGCACTCGCTTTGTGGCAGAAAGCCGAGAAGCAGAGTGCCGACGAGATATCTATGTCGGCCAACATGCAGCGCCTTGTCGCTCAGCGACGCGACTATCGCAACCATGACTGGCAGGCGTTGGCCGCCAACTGGGAGCACAGCGTGTTCTACCAGACCGACCTCAGCCATGCAGCCAAGGAGTATGCCGAGAACGACATACCTGTCCCTGAAAAGATATCGCCCGACGCACCGCTGATGATTCGCATCCACGACAGCATGTTCCGTTCTGAACTCTATAGACTGAGGGACAATGATGCCGAGTCGGAGCGTTGGAGTAGCGAGGCGTTCAGGTTGCTTCGCGAAGGAATGACAGAGCCTTTGGTGCTCGAATGTCATAATCCTAAGTTGTCGGTATATCGCGATCAGATAGTCTGGGGACGCTCACCGGTAAGAGTGGACCTTGCCGGAGGATGGACCGACACGCCGCCATATTGTCTCATCGAAGGCGGCAATGTGATAAACATGGCTATTCTGCTCAATGGACAACCACCGTTGCAGACATACATAAAGCCTTCGAAGAGTTTCAATATAGTGCTGCGCAGTATTGATCTTGGTGCCATTGAGGTGGTATCGACCTACGAAGAACTGGCCGATTTCTGCCATGTCGGCTCACCATTCAGTATTCCGAAGGCAGCACTTGCATTGGCTGGATTCCTGCCCGGGTACTGTGTTGAGAAATTCCCGACGCTCGAACAACAGCTTCGTGATTTCGGTTGTGGAATAGAGATAACCCTTCTGTCGGCCATACCTGCAGGTAGCGGACTCGGCACCAGTTCGATGCTTGCTGCTACCGTGCTCAGTTCACTCAACGATTTCTGCGCACTCGGCTGGGACAAGATGGAGATTGGTCGTCGCACCATGGCTCTTGAGCAACTGCTGACTACCGGAGGTGGGTGGCAGGACCAGTTTGGCGGACTGCTGCATGGTGTGAAACTCATGCAGACAACTGCCTCGCCGATGCAGACTCCTACAGTGCGATGGCTACCCAGCGAGATGTTTACGCTGCCCGAGTATCGTCCATGTCATCTGCTTTACTACACTGGCATCACACGTACAGCCAAGACGATACTTGCCGAGATTGTACGGCGCATGTTCCTCAATCAGCACGACCAGCTATCGCTGCTGCGACAGATGAAAGCCCACACCATCGACATGTATGAAGCTATACAGCAAGGCAACTTCGAGCGTTTTGCACAGCTGGTAGGGAAGAGTTGGCGGTTCAACCAAGCTCTCGACAGTGGTAGTTGTCCGCCGGAGGTTGAGAATATCACTCGTCAGATTGACGATTATTGTCTTGGATACAAACTTCCTGGAGCAGGAGGTGGAGGGTATCTCTATATGATTGCCAAGGATGCTGAGGCCGCAGCACGCATAAAGAAGACTCTCACTGAGCTGCAGCCAAATCCCAACGCACGTTTCGTTGATATCACCCTGAGCACCGAGGGAACTCAAGTAAGTCGAAGTTGACAGTCGTCAGGGGATAGATGATAGATACAAACAAGCAGGAAATGGAATTCAGGACTATCGTAGATATTGAGCGCCCATCGTTTCGGATTGAACCTTGCGAGGAGGTCCTCTTCGTAGGGTCATGCTTTGCCGACAGCATCGGACGCAGGTTTGCCGAGGATAGGTTCCGCACTACGATCAATCCCTATGGCGTCATGTACAATCCTGCCAGTATTCTGCATACCATTGAGCGCATCTCCTTAGCTCCAAGGGTTGCAGTGCTTACCCTTGGGACAAATCGTGTGTACCGGTTGAAGGCTACGGGTGAAATTGTCGATAATTGCCAGAAGCGACCGCAGAGCCTTTTCGACGAGCAGTCGCTGAGTATTGACGAATGCGTAGGATATCTTGCTGAGTGCGTCAGGCTTTTACGGCAGCGCAATAGCGATGTGAGGGTGGTGGTGACGGTCAGTCCCATCCGCTATCGTAAGTATGGCTACCACGGCAGTAGGCTATCAAAGGCGACACTCTTGCTTGCCGCCGACAGATTGGTTGGTATGTTTCCCGATTTGGTGAGTTATTTTCCTGCATACGAGATACTCAACGATGAGTTGCGCGACTATCGTTTCTATCATTCCGACATGATTCATCCCTCGGAGCAGGCTGTTGAATATATCTGGCAGCGCTTCAGCGAGGTGTATCTCTCCGATCAGGCAAAGACATTTATCGAAGAGTGGCGCCCTCTGAAGGAAGCCCTTGCGCATAAGCCGTTTAATCCTGATGGGCAGGAGTATAAGGATTTCATGGCAAAGACCAATGAGAAGATAGAGCAACTTTCGAAGAAATATGCTAATTTTGTAAAACCGTGAAGTGTAGATATGACATACGCCGCCAGATTGCTGCCCGAATACTGCTTATTGTGTTCGGCACCATGCTCGCTATGTCGTCGCTGCACGTTCATACCGATTACCATGACGTGGCAGCCGACTGCACGGAGTGTCAGCACAATGTGCACCACTCAGGCCACCTGTCGTCGGCTGTATTCGATCTTGACGACTGCGTGCTATGCCAGTTTGCGGCATTATCGTTTATTCCGGCATTGCTCTCGTCGGTAATCTTTTTCGTTAATCTTTATCGTGAAACATGTGTCAACAGCAGTCAGCAGCTTACCGCTGTCACAGTCTGTTGCAACCGTCTGCGTGGTCCTCCTTTTCTTTTTTGATTTAAAAAACAGGTAGTTAATTGGAGTTGACAGAAGTCTGTCAGGGTTGACGGCCATTAGATATGCATGCATACGCCTGTTGTTATCTGTGGCTGAAGCCAATAACTCCTTACAATTCTTTGTATTTATAATCAAAAAAGATAAAGAATGAAAAATATATTTGTATTTCTGATGTCGATAGCTATTAGTCTGTCGGCATCGGCACAATCCGTCACAGGGAATGCTCCTGTACAGAATGAGGAGGAAGACACGTGCATAGTCATCAGCGAGGTTGTGGTGACAGGACTCACTGGCAACGCAAAGCTGAAAGACACACCTATGCCTGTAATGGTGGTGTCGCAGCGCGATATGCAGAATCAGGCGTTCACAAACATTATCGATGCTGTGGCAATGCAGCCTGGTGTTGCGCAGATAACCACAGGCGGAGGTATCTCGAAACCCGTGATACGCGGACTGGGATACAACCGCGTGGTGGTCGTGAGCGACAATGTGCGCCAGGAAGGACAACAGTGGGGTGACGAACACGGCGTGGAAGTTGATGCAGCAGGGGTGAGTTCGGTGGAGATACTTAAAGGTCCAGCCAGTCTGCGATATGGCAGTGATGCTATTGCCGGTGTGATGATATTGCACCCGCAGCGGCTCATGGCTCCAGAGACGATATCAGCAAATGTGGCAACAGAGTATCAGACCAACTCTGGGCTCATCGATTATTCGCTCAATATGGCAGGCAATCACGGCGGTATCGACTGGGGTTGGCGCTATTCCGAGAAACTGGCTCATGCCTATAAGAATAAATACGACGGCTATGTGCTCGGTTCGCAATTCCACGAGCGTGCCCTCGCCGGACTGCTTGGCTTGCGTAGGCAATGGGGAAGCAGCATTTTGCGGTTGTCGTACTATAATCTTGTTCCCGGACTTATCGAGGGCGATCGCGATGAAGACACGGGCGAGTTTGTCCGCCCTGTCATTGTCGATGGCGAGGAAGACGAGGTTGTCGCTTCACGCCACGACCTTAAAACCTACGGCCATGGGTTGCCATATCAGCGTATAAACCACTACAAAGCAGTGAGCGACAACACTATCTACATCGGTGAAGGAAACCTGCGGGCGGTATTGGCTTATCAGAACAATCGCCGACAGGAATTTGAGGAAGTAATCCATCCCGACGAGCCAGGGCTCGACCTGTCGCTCCACACGGTCAACTACGACGTGCACTACACCTTCCCCACCATTGCAGGTTGGCAGCTGGTGTGTGGCGTCGGCGGTATGTATCAGCGCTCGATGAATAAGGGCGAGGAGTTTCTTATACCCGACTATAACCTCTTCGATGCCGGCGTCTTTGCTACGGCAGGGCGTTCCTTTGGCAAAGCTCATGTCAGTGGTGGTGTGCGTTACGATAATCGCCACCTCAACAGTCATCAACTTATAGATGACGGTGAGGAGCGCTTTGCTCAGTTCTCCCGCAGTTTCTCTGGCATGACAGGTAGCGTCGGACTTGCATATAACCTAACATCGCACATAAATCTGCGTGCCAACCTGTCGCGCGGTTTCCGTGCACCCAATATCAGTGAGCTCGGGTCGAACGGCATACACGAGGGCACCTTGCGCTACGAGATAGGCAATAGTAAACTGAAACCCGAGTTTAGCACACAGTTCGATTTGGGTGGCGACTATTCGTCAGAGTTTTTGACGTTGCAACTGTCGTTGTTCACTAATTTCGTCGATAATTACATCTTCAGTCATCGTCTCACAGATATTCCTGAGGGAATTGATGCTGAGGGCAATGGTGTATATCAATACACTGCCGGCGATGCGCGGCTTGTGGGTGGAGAACTGTCGGTAGAGCTGCATCCTCATAAGCGCATCCACTTCGAGAATGCGTTCTCGTATGTCGATGCTGTCCAACTGCATCAGTCGCGTGATAAGCGCCATCTGCCATTCATTCCCGCACCACGGTGGACAAGCAACTTGCATATCGACTTGCGCCCCGTGGCTGGATGGACACGCAATCTCTGTGTGGTGGCAGGTATGCAGTGCTTCTTCAGACAGAATCATTTCTACGAGGCTGACGACACAGAGACGGCAACTCCTTCCTACACCGTTTTCAACCTTGCACTTTCATCGGATATTCACATCCGCGGTCGCCATACAGCCACCGTCACCATCACCGCCGACAATATCTTCGACCGTGCCTATCAGAGTCATCTCAGCAGACTGAAATATGCCCCTGTGAACAATGTCACGCAGCGCCGAGGCATATACAATCAAGGTCGAAACTTTGGCGTAAAGGTTTCTTTCCCCATTATGTAGGCTGGAAAGAAAAACGAAAAACAGATTATAAAAGGAAAAGGGGCGCCTGTGCACCCCTTTTCCTTATTATTAATATCTTTCTTACTCCTTTTTAGTCTTGATAATAAACGCGCTTCACGCGGTTTGAGATACCTGTAAGCAACTCGTAAGGAATGGTCTGCAGCTTGTCGCTGAGCACAGTGATGGGCAGGTTGTCGCCGAATATCTCAACGCTGTCACCCTCATGGCAGGGAATGCCCGTTACGTCGATCATTGCCACGTCCATGCAGATGTTGCCCACATATTCGGCTCGATGTCCGTTTACGAGACAGTAGCCTTTGCGGTTGCCGAGGTGTCGGTCGAGCCCGTCGGCATAACCAATCGGTATTGCGGCAATCACGCTGTCGTGCTCCACCACGCCCTTGCGGCTGTAGCCTACTGTTTCACCTGCTGGCACATGGCGCAGTTGGAGTATTGTGGTATGCAGCGAGGCTACATTGTGGATTATTGCATTGGTGCGTGGGTTGATACCGTAGAGGCCCAGTCCGAGGCGGCACATATGCATCTGCCGCTCTGGGAAGTGCTCAATGCCTGCCGAGTTGTCCATATGTCGTAGAATGGTGTGGGGGAAGGCAGCCTGCAGCTTGTCGGCACCAAGAGTGAAAAGGTCGAACTGCTGCTGCGAGAAATCGTCGAAGGCATCGTCGTCGGCACCTGCGAAATGGCTGAACACCGAGCGCGGGATGATTGCGTTTTGACTCTTCAGACGTCGCACAAGCTCATCGATGTCGTTCACTGGGTCGAAGCCCAGACGGTGCATGCCGGTGTCGAGTTTTATATGCACGGGGTAGTTGGTGATGCCTTCGCTCTGGGCGGCATGAATGAGTGCGTCGAGCAGTCGGAAGGAGTACACCTCTGGCTCGAGGTCGTTATCGAACATAGTCTTGAATGCCGACATCTCTGGATTCATTATCATTATGCTCTGTGTGATTCCTGTGCGTCGCAGCGTCACGCCCTCGTCGGCCACTGCCACGGCGAGATAGTCCACACGATGCTCCTGCAGGGTGCGGGCAATCTCCACAGCTCCCGTGCCATAGCCGTCGGCCTTTATCATGCAGACGAGCTTCGTCTCGGGTTTCATCAGCGAGCGATAGTAGTTAAGGTTGTCGACAAGAGCCGACAGGTTTACCTCCAGGGTTGTCTCGTGCACTTTGCGAACGAGCATCTCGCTTAGTCGGTCGAAGCCGAACTTGCGTGCTCCTTTAAGAAGTATCATCTCACCCGACAGGCTATTGAACAGCGGCGATGCCACGAACTCGTCGGTGGATGTGAAGAAATGTCTGTCGGCAATATTGATCTGCTCTTTTGCTGAACAGAGGTCGGGACCTATGCCGATGAAACGACTGATACCCCTTGCCACAGCCATGTCCGACACACGTTGATAGAGTCTGTCTGGACTCTCGCCGCTCTGGCAGATATCGCTTAGGATAAGTGTGAGGGGCTTCTTCTGTTCTTCGCCGTCGATATCGTGCGAATACTGTGTGCTACGGCGCTGCATGAAGTCGAGTGCAATGTCGAGCGAGTTGATATCGGAGTTGTACGAGTCGTTTATGATTGTGCATCCGTTGCGTCCACGTTTCACCTCGAGTCTCATTGCCACTGGCTCGAGAGTTATCATGACTGATGCTATCTGCTCGGGTGTCAGACCGAGATGCAGGCACACGAGGGTAGCAGTGATGGTGTTTCTAACCGATGCGTCGTCGATGAACGGAATGGAGAAACTGTGATCGTTCCCGTTATATCTATAATTGATATCGGTGGTGGTGTCGTTTTTCTTGATGCTGCTGACGTAGAGGTCTGTCTTGGTATTGTTTACCGACCAGCACAGCAATTGCCCTTTCGGCTTGTTCTCTATCAGACACTTGGCGACAATTTCGTCGTCGGCGCAGAACACTATAGTTCTTGCATCCTTGAACAGGCGCAGTTTCTCGCGGCATTTTTCTTCCATCGATGCGAAATTCTCTTGGTGTGCCGGTCCTATGTTCGTTATCACGCCGATGGTGGGCTGTATTATTCTTTCGAGAGCAGCCATCTCTCCTCGTTGGCTTATGCCAGCCTCGAAGAGAGCTGTCTCGGTGTCGTTGTCGAGCAGCCACACCGACAGAGGCACGCCAATCTGCGAGTTGAAGCTGCGTGGACTGCGCGTCACTTTCCTATATGGCGACAGCAGTTGGTAGAGCCATTCCTTTATCACCGTTTTGCCGTTGGAGCCTGTTATCCCCACGATAGGTATGCTGAACTCGTCGCGATGTCGCTCGGCAAGGCGTTGCAGTGCGCTCAGCGTGTTCACCACCTTCAAGAAGTTGGCGTCGGCATATTCCTCTTGCCAGTTGTCGGGTATTGTCTCCACCACGAAGTTCCTCACTCCGCGCCGATAAAGCTCGTCGATATATTGGTGTCCGTCGCCCACCTTCGTCCGTATGGCGAAGAAGAGAGTCTCCTCGGGGATGCTAAGCGATCGGCTGTCAGTAAGTAGGAAAGCAATTCTACAGTCGTTGCTGCCGTATCTGTGTGCTCCTATGAGCGTAGTAACTTTTTCAATAGAATAAGTCATTATTTCTTTCGTTATTTATTCTTGTTCCGCATTAGCTCAACCTCATTGTAGTTAAGAAGTTGAAGAAGATATCGCAACACTCGTCCTTAGGCCATCAGTCAAGCCATTACTTTCGCTTGTTTCTACTTTCAGACAAATGTCCTAACTCCTTGACTCCATAACTCCTTAACTCCTTGCGAAGGTTGAATTGTTTTTAACAATGCAAAATTAAATCACTTTTCCGTAAAAAAGAAAACATCTGGCATTTCTTTTTCGTGTCCAGATGTTTTTCTTGCTTTATTTGAATAACAGATTAACTGATTAACAACTTTCAACTTCTATTCTATCACAGCTGTCCATCCGCCGCCTGGTGCGAGATGGATATTGATCTTTTCGCCTGTGGTGACGGTCTTGGTAGTGTGTTTGTAGTCGTTGGCAGTGCGGTGTGCGTTTGCTCCATCGGCGAAGATGTCAGCCGTGCTGCTGGCAATGCCAAGCTTCGCGAGGTCGAGAGTAATGTCGCGTGGTGTCCAGTTGTTGAGTGCTGCGATGTACCATTTTCCTGCCTTCTTACGTGCTACAGCCACGTATTCGCCGAACTCTGCTCCGAGCACGATGGTCTCGTCCCACGTCGTCGGTATGCGAGAGATGAAGTCGGTGCATTCCTGTTCCCGCATATAGTTCGACGGGTTGTCGGCGAGCATCTGCAGTGGTGCTTCGTAGAGTGTGTACATTGCCATCTGGTGAACACGTGTGCCGATGCTCATGGGCGAGTGGAAGTCGGCGTAGAAGCTGCTCTGTGTAGCGTTCTTCATTGCACCGGGGGTGTAGTCCATCGGTCCTGTCTGCATACGCATCGAAGCGATGAGCACGTCGTAGCGCACTTGGTCGTATTCGGGCTTGTCGTCTATCTTGTCCATCCACTTAGTGTTCTCCAGTCCTTTCACGCCCTCGAAGTTGACGATGTTGGGGTAGGTGCGGTTGAGTCCGAAGGCGCGGTGGCCGTGGTAGTCGAGCAGCATGTGATGCTTGGCGGCGCATGCTGCCAGTTCTTTCGACGAACGGAACGTCACTTGGTCGCCGCGGTCGAAGAAGTCGACCTTGAATCCCTTGACACCCATCTGTTCGTAGTAGGCCATGTTGCCGTCCATGTCTTGAATGATGTTCCGCCACAGAGCCCACAGTATGATGCCCACGCCACGTTCGCGGCCATATCTCACCAGCTCGGGAACGTCGATATCCTTGTTCAGGTCTTTCGTCATCGATTCGCGTCCGCTCCATCCTTCGTCGATGATGATGTATTCAATATTGTTCTTCGATGCGAAGTCGATGTAATACTTATATGTCTCAGTGTTCAGTCCTGATTGGAAGTCTACGCCGTAAATGTTGTTGTCGTTATACCAGTCCCATGCCACCTTTCCCGGCTTTATCCACGAGGTGTCGCTCACGCGGCATGCCGGTGCGAGGTTCATTGCCATGTCGGTGTCTACGAGGTCTTCATCCTTCTCGCTCACCACCACCACTCTCCATGGCAGTTCCTGCTGCTTCTCCACTGCGTCGTAGCGGGCTATGAAGTCTTCGCGTTTTGCTATCAGCAGGTTTCGCCCAGCCACCTTTTCCTCTGCCGGCACTCTGTCGAACGCAGCTTCGAGCGCATTGCCGTCGGCTTTGCGTATGAACATGCTGGGGTAGTTGTCTATTCCTGCGTCCATGATGAGCGCCTTTTTCCCTTTCGGCAGCCACACCACTACAGGCACGACAGCGTTCAGGTCGTCGTTCAGCTCGGAGAGCAGGTGCTCTTCGTAATACGACTCGTATGAGGTGCGGAATTTGTCGTTTGCCTCAGTGTCGGTGGCATATCCGAGTGTCGTCTTGTAGTTGTCGGCAAAGCAGAACGTGCTCTTCTCACTTTCTACGATGAGCGGCTTACTTTGTGTTACCACGAAGCGATATGCAGCGCCCTCGTCGTAGGCACGAAACTCCACCGAATATCCGTTCATGCGCAGCAACATGTAGTTGTAGTTGTCGTCAACAGTCTTCTTCCGATAGAAGTCGGTGTGCCATTGCTGTCTTGTCTCGCCGCGCATTGCTTTGGCTTTCTTTATGTTAGCTCCCATT
>CACZRN010000029.1 GCA_902783625.1 uncultured Prevotellaceae bacterium | reverse complement strand
TGCCTATCTGAAGTATCTCCACTCCAACGTAGGCGACCTGAAACTGCTCGGAAAGGCAGCGAAGGAACTGATGAAGAGCAGTAACGGTGCCGTGAGAAACTCCGGACTGGAGATTATGGGCAAGTCGTTGGGATATGCCGATGGTATCGGAAACGACTATCTGCTCCTCCCCTCTACGAAACTGGTAAAGGCGGTGCTGACGGCACTGAAAGATGGCGACCGCCAGTATCGGAACACTGCGCTGAGGATGCTCTGGGGCTCGACGTTGAACGACACTCAGAAGTCGGCTGCCGCGGCAAGTGTGGCAAAGGCATTCCCAGGACTGACAGACGATGCGAAGATTGATGTGGTGCGCTGGTTGGGAAACAATCACGCTGAGGATCAGATCGACGTGATAACGAAGCAGATGACGTCGCCTAACGACGAACTGGCCGAGGCAGCCATCAAGGCGGCAGGAAAGATCGGCGGTAAGAAGGCGCTCACAGCTCTCATCTCGCTGCTTGGCGGTGAGAAGGCTGCTCTGGCCACTCAGACGCTGCTCGCCTTCAACGGCAACATCAACGATGGTGTGCTCGAGGCTCTGACAAGCAACAATGCCGACGTGCAGAACGTGGCTCTGAAGCTTTCTTCCGACCGTCACATCTACGCCGCTTATCCTCTCGTGGAGGCTCTCCTGGCGAAAGGCGGAAAGCCCAACGCAGCAGCCTACGAGGCGCTCAAGGGTGTGGTGAAGGCAGAAAACTTCCCCACAATGGCCTCTCTCCTCGAGGGTGGTGAGAATGTGCAGCAGGTGCCAGCTCTGCAGGCAGCCACAGCAGCAGCCATCCGCAACCTTTCGGCCGACGAGCAGTATAAGCTCATCGCCGACCGTCTCGACCGTACAGGAAACAAGGCCGTCTATTATCCGCTTCTCGCTCAGGCAGGAAACTCTCAGGCAATAAAGAAGCTGGTGGAGGAATATAACAAGCCCGCTACGGCCGATGCTGCCTTCCGCTCGCTGCTCAAGGTGAACAATCCTGAGATGATTGGCGTGCTCTACAATATCGCCCAGTCGAAGGCTGACCTTAAGGACAACGCCCTCGGCCGTTATCTGCAGCTCGTCAACGCCTCGGGAAAGAACGACATACAGAAGTATCAGCTCATCGGCAACGCGCTGGCTCTCAATCCGTCTGACGGTGTAGCAAGCTCGTTCGTGGGGTCTCTGGCAAGCCTTCACAACCTACCTTCGCTCAAGCTGGCGGCTAAATATCTCGACAATAAAGCCTGTGCCGTAGCTGCCGCCAACGCGGTGAAGACCATTCTGGCTAAGAAGCCCGAACTGCTCGCCGGCAATGAGATTAAGGCTAACCTCGAGAAGGCTCGCGACGTGTATCGCGCACAGACTGACGCCGACTCGGGATATGCTGTCGATGAGATAAACGGAATGCTCCCGAAAGCCGCTGCCGACGGGTTCACAAGCAAGGTGGAGGCCGCTAAGGTGAACGCCGCCGATAAACGACTGGCACTGCCTGGGAAGTATGAGAATTTCGAACTCTACTTCGAGTGGAAGACCTCCGGCAACGTCGATGTCAACCTGCGCAGCATGCCAATCCTCAACCTCGATAAGGAGAAGGGCAGTACGCTCTACGCCAACGAGTATAAGTCGGAGCCGGCATGCGGGTGGAACTCAACCTACGTGAAAGTGGTCAACGACCGTCTGCAGATGATAGAGAACGGTGTGGAGGTGCTCAACAACGCCGTCATGAAGAACAGTGTCAAGGACCGTCCGATAAACGCCGAGGGAGTAATCTCGTGGTGGGCCAACGAGGGCGAGACAGAGGTGCGCAACGTGTATGTCAACGCACTGCCTTCGACACCCGTCTATGAGCTCACCGCTGAGGAGAAGAAGGCCGGATTCGAGGTGCTCTTCGACGGCCGCTCGCTCGAGAAGTGGCACGGCAACACCGTCAACTACATCCCACAGGACGGCACCATCTACGTGAGCGCCGGCTACGGCAACGGAGGCAACCTCTACACCAACAAGAAGTATAGCGACTTTGTCTATCGCTTCGAGTTCTGCTTCCTCGAGCCCGGCGTCAACAACGGTATCGGTATCCGCACCCGTGACGGCGTCGATGCCGCCTACGACGGAATGGAGATTCAGGTGCTCGACCACGACGACCCCATCTATAAAGGTCTGCGCCCATATCAGCAGCACGGAGCAGTGTACGGTATCATCGTTCCGAAGCACGTGAAGTTTGCCGGCACCAACGTCTGGAACACTGAAGAGATACGCGCCGTGGGCGACCATATCACCGTCACCGTCAACGGCGAGGTGATTCTCGACGGCAACATCCGCGAGGCATGTCAGGGGCATAATATGGCTCCAGACGGGAGCAACAACAACCCCTACACCGTCGATCACCTGAACCACCCGGGCCTCTTCAACAAAGACGGCTACATCAGCTTCTGCGGCCACGGCGAAGGTGTGAAGTTCCGCAACGTGCGCATACTCGACCTCAGCAAGCAGAAAGGCAAGAAGAAGTAGAGAGCCCACCTATAGATTTCTATAGCCCATATAGCCCCAGCCTTTAAAGACTGGGGCTAATTATTTTTCCTCAGGGATTCCTCCCTGCGAGGAAAGAGTAGGAGATATTTAGAGATAGCGGGCATTGGTTTTAGTAGTTAGTAGGGGATTGGCGGGAATTAGTGGTCTACACTACGGGAGTTAGTAAGAGTTGATGAGGGTAAGTAGACAAATGTCTTGAGACTTGTTGAGCGGAGCGAAAAAAGAAATTAAGCCATATGCAGTAGTTAAGGAGAGTTACAGATGATAAAGATTGGTAGAATTCAACAATGATGGCGTTACAAAACGTGACGCCATCGGCAGAAAACTGATGACCGTTTAAATCGACGATTTAGGTGTCTTTCATTTAGCGAATGGCGTGGTCGGTGCCAACGTCTTGTCCGTTCCACGCCCGTTTGGTTGTCCAGTCGCGTGGCGGTGCTGCCCAGAAGGGGTCGTCGGCAGGGAGGCCGAGGGGCAGAAAAGCTGCCGTGCAGAGATAGATGCTGCCCGTGTTGATATACTCTTCTGCCATGTGTATCTGTCGGCTGGTGTATCCGATGCGTAGCCATCCGTTGTCGTCGAAGGTGTGAGGAAGTGCCAGCTGTCGTTGGATGACCGCCGTCAGGGCGCAACGCACCTGTGCGGGACTGACGTTTGCGGGCAGGATATGCATCAGTGCGGCATCGGCAAGAGCATGCAACGAGCCGAAGCGATAGGTTATGCTGCGGCCTGTGACGGGGTAGGTGCCTTCGGGCGAAATCATACGCTCGAGCTGAGCTGCCTGACGGCTATGGCGCTCAAGCTGAGTGGGCAGGAAGTCGGCACCGGCGAGGTGGTGTTTCTCAAGCACCTGTAGTGTCTCGGTGAGCATGGGATGGATGACGAGGCTGTTGTAGTAGTCGAGGTGGAAGTCGGCTCCGTCGCCGTACCACCCGTCGCCCTTGTACCAGTCGTTTCTGAAGCGGTTCACTCCGTACATCATCCGCTCCATGTCGCACTCGCCCGTGAACTCGAGCAGGGCGGCTTCGATGATTGATGCAAAGAGCAGCCAGTTGCTCTCGTAGGGCTTTATGCCGCGCGATGTCTTCCACTCGTTCACGAGTCTTTCACGTGTCTTCTTATCGAGTCGGCCCCATATCTGTGTTGGTGCGCGCAAGATGCCTTCGGCAAGAAAGGCCGCATCGACGAGTGGTTGAGCGTGGCGGTTGTCGAACATCAGATGGTCGGGCGACTGAGGGTTGACGCCGTTCTTCAGCCCTTTCACCACCAAATCGATATAATGCGCGCGCAATCGTCCTTCTTCCGTCTCGTCGGGCCCCAGTTCGAGCCACGGGGCAATGCCGCAGATGGTGCGCCCTACGGCTTCGAGATACGACACCTCCTTGCGCAACGGCTCTACAGACAGCGACTCGAAAGGCATGTTCTTCTTCAGTGTCCCTGCCGCCAGATTCTCCAGTACGGGAGCAGCAATCTTTGTCATCGTCTCCACCCATAGGCGTCGGTCGTCGAGGCCCGTAGGCTTTGCGAGCAGCTGTTTCATGCGCCTCAGCGCCTCCACATAGTAGTAGTCGGTATAGGCCAGTGGGACGTCAACCTCTACACCCGCCTGATGGTGCCCCACGCCGTGCTTGATGATAAATCCGCCCAGCTCGCCCTCTTCTGCCAGATATTCGGGCGACGAGAGTGTGCGCAGCTGTTTTTCGGCCAGTTCGAGCCACTTGGGAGCCAATTCAGAGGGGTCGAGCTGACTCAGTTCGATGAGTGCCGACGCCATTATTGCGGCCGCCGATGCGTCGCGTACGGGGGCGGGAGCGTCGCTCTTCTTGCCAGGCTCAGGAATGCCCGGAGCGTCGTAGTCCCAATATGGTATCTTGTCCTCAGGCAGGTGGGGGTGGTTCATCAGGAATTGCCCGATCTTGCGTGCCTGCTCGAGGTAGATAGGGTTCAAAGTCTCGCGATACATCATCGTAAATCCGTAGAATCCCCACGCTTGCCCACGCGCCCATGAGCTGTCGTCAGAGAAGCCCTGCGATGTGTTCTTGGCATGCGGCTGGCAGGTGATGGTGTCGTAGCTCACCACGTGGAAGGTCGAGAAGTCGTCGCGGAAGTGGTTCTTGATGGTCGTCTGCGCGTGTTTTTCAGCGATGCGCTCATACTTGCGGTCGGAGAACTCTTGCGACATGAAGCAGAGCATCTCGAGGTTCATCATGTTGTCGATGATGACGGGATATTGCCAGCGCGCACTGCTCTGCCACGATTTCATGACGCCTATTTTCTCGTTCCACCGTGTCAGTAGGCTTTGCGTGCCCTCGTTGATGACGTCGAGATAGTGTTTGTTGCCCGTCAGCCGATAGCCCTGTCCGAAGCTGTTGTAGAGCATGAATCCCAAGTCGTGGGTGTTCTTCATCCGCTTGGCAGGCTCTACACGCTCGGTGTACATTTCGGCAAATCGGCGCATCTCAGCGTTGCCCGTGTCCTCGTAAAGCATCCAAAGCACGCCTGGGAAGAATCCCGAAACCCAATAGTCGTAGCTGACTGTTTTCAACACTCCCTTCTCGAACGTGCGAGGAAGTGCGCCCTGCTGGTCCTTCATCGCCTCGGCGAGGATTAACGATTGTCGGGCGGCGCGGTTCAGTCCACGTTCCACCACCTGCGCCATCGGCTCGTCAGCCTGCTGGGCATTTGCCGCAGCAGTCCCCAAGACCGCCAGCAGCGATGTTAATAGAAATAGTTTTTTTCTCATCTCAGACTATCTTTTTAAGTGAGCATGCAAAGTAGTTCTGTTAGCCTACAAAGCCCTTACGTCAGCTTGCAAAGCCCTTACGTTAGCTCGCAAGCCCTTATATTAAAAGAAAAGCCTCCCAGTCGGGGGCTTTCTCTTTATTTTTTCATCTCGTTTATGATGACCTGAATGTCGGCCGTACTGATTTTCCCGTCACCGTTGAGGTCGTATTTCATGTTCTGCTCGTCGGCGGGCTTCTTCATCTCGTTGATGATGACCTGAATGTCGGCCGTCGAAATCTTTCCGTCGCCGTTGAGGTCGTAGTCGGGTGCGAGTGAGCTCTCGCTGAAGATAAACGAGTCGAGCGAGTAGGGCAGAGTGCCGTTTTCTTCGGCTTTGAACACGATGAAGACGTGGTGCTGCCCTGTGGTTGGTGTAATGTCGATTGCCATCTCGGCGGGGATGTTGTCGGCAGGAATCTCGAAGGTGCCGATGAGCGGACCGTTGATGTTGTCGGTGTGAATCTCGATGGTCGATGCGAGCCCTGATGTCTGGTCGGCCAGATTGATAGTCATCGAGCGAGCCCCCGTCTGTCCGAAGTCGATATTGTAATACGCCGCGTGGCGGTTGCGAGTCAGGTTGGTGAGCCGTAGGTTGCCGGTGGCGTATTCAGTCCAGTTGACGTTCATACCCTGATGGTAGTCGAAATCCTCAGCCTCGATTGTCTCGAAAGCTTGTCTGACGGTAGCGTGCATGATGCAGTTGAAAGCCGCCGACACTGCTGTGGAGCATCCGAAAGGCTGGTCGGTGTAGGTGTTTGAGCCGAACTTGCCATTCTCTGCCGATTTGGTGAGCC
Source organism: uncultured Prevotellaceae bacterium (assembly GCA_902783625.1). Lineage (GTDB taxonomy): Bacteria > Bacteroidota > Bacteroidia > Bacteroidales > Bacteroidaceae > Prevotella. The sequence continues at coordinate 31,406 of CACZRN010000029.1, read as the reverse complement.
ACGCCGAGTGAGCGTAGTGGTGCGAGTTGGAGTTGGTGTAGGCGTGGAGTGCATTTTTGGTGAGCCACTCTTGCCGCTCTGTCTTGGCAAGGTCGGTCACATAGCGGCGCACATAGCGCATCAGTATGCCCTTTAATCCGCATCTTGGGCCACTTACCTCCTGGCATGCGCTGACTATTCCGTTGGCGTTGCATAGCTCACTTATTGTGCGGTTCATTATTTTGTCGGCGTGAGTCTTATATTTCTCGGTGCCGTAGTGGTTGTAGAGCAGTACGGCTGCTCCGAGCATCGTGCCTTGATTGTAGGTCGACACCCAGTAGTTGCCTATGGTGAACTGTCCTGTGGAGGGGTTCCACGAGCCTGAGTCGTACACCTGTCCCGTTGTGCTGTTGAACAATATCTGGCTTTGCTTCTCATAGATGCTGCGCGCCTTCTCGTAGTAGCTCTCGTCGCCCGTGGCCATTGCTATGTAGCATGCTGCTATGATGGTGGGGCAGTTGATGCACGAGTTGGAGCCGTTCATTGTTTCGTCGCTCTCTTTCCATCTCATGGTGCCCCATTCCTGTATTGCGCGGTTGTAGATGGTGTCGAAGTTTCGCTTTGCCGCCCGAGTGTATAAGTTGTTGCCTGTAAGCATTCCTGACCGCGAGAGGGCGAGTATCATCCACATGACATCGTCGTTGAACTCATGGCCCGTCCAATGATAATTATCGTCCCATACGAGCCTGTTCCATGAGGAGCCCACGAATTTTGAAAAGTAGCCGTACACCTTAAGGAACGTGTCGAGATATTGAGTGTTGCCCGTTGTCTCGTAGGCATCGAGCAATGTCTCCATCATTTCAGCGTCGTCCCATCCGCCTCCTGTGCCCAGTGTGGCGGTTGTTTCGGAGCGCTCTCGCAGAAACTGGTTGAGCCATCCCTGCATCATCGCATCTTGAATCTGGCGGCTGAATGGTGTCTTAGGCTCTCTCTCGATGAACTTCCACTCGCGTGGCGTGACGGAGAATGAGGCCACTGTGCCGTCGGTGACGCTGGTCGTTGAGAGATAGAGCGTGTCGGTGTCGTTTGTCATGAAAATAAGGTAAGTATCACTCTTGCCCTCAACGGCTTTGATGTTCCACGATGTGCGTATGGTCGACGAGACGCTCAGAACCTTCAGCTGGCTGCCGTCGTTCATGTTGGTGCGCCCGATTCTGTTGTTGGTGTACACGTTTCTCAGCAGGTAAGTGCCGTCTTCGTTTTCAATTGCCCACCATTGCTGCGACGCCACGTCGGTTTCTGTCCACAATACAAGATCGATACTGGTGCCCGTCATCGAGTTGCTCACCATGAGCGACTTTTTTGGGTTGCTGTCCAGAGCTATTGAGTAGGCCTTTCCTTGCTCGATTGAGGCCATGACACATGTGTTTGCCGCAAGAGCGAGCAGGAGTGAGAAGATTGTCCGTTTGTTCATTTCTTAGGTTTTGTTATGTCTTGTTTTGTATTGATATGCTTTACACGTCTGTGCAAAAATACAAATTATCGGCAACCTGACAAAAAAGTTGAGAGAGATTTTATGTATTCTCCATTAGTTTGCGCTGACTTTTCAGCCTCCGCTTTGTTAACTTCGACTGTGCCTCGACAAAAAATAAATAATTTTATTTTGTTCTGTCCTCGGTTTGCACTAACTTTTTCTCCCTTTGTGACAAGAAGTTAGGATGCGCTTCGGTAAAAAAAAGAATAAAATCTTTTGTTTTACTCTCAGCTTTCACTAACTTTGCAGTTTGAAATAAAATAAGGTAGAAGAAAAAGAAATGTTTGAAAATTTAAGTGACAGGCTTGAACGCTCGTTTAAGATACTGAAGGGCGAAGGTAAGATAACCGAAATAAATATCGCGGAGACGCTTAAAGACGTGCGCCGCGCACTGCTCGACGCCGACGTAAACTACAAGGTGGCAAAGCAGTTCACCGACACCGTTAAGCAGAAAGCGCTTGGCATGAATGTGCTCACCGCTGTGAAGCCAGGGCAACTGATGGTGAAGATTGTTCATGACGAGCTTGCCGAATTGATGGGTGGCGAGGCAGCAGAGCTGAAACTCGAGAATAAGCCTGCCATCATACTTATGTCGGGACTTCAAGGCTCGGGTAAGACAACGTTCAGCGGTAAGCTGGCAAATATGCTTCGTGGCCGTAAGAATCGCCGTCCGCTGCTTGTGGCGTGCGACGTGTATCGCCCAGCTGCTATCGAACAGTTGAAGGTAGTTGGTGAGCAGATAGGAGTGCCTGTGTATTCTGAAGACGGAAATAAGGATGTTGTTGAGATAGCTCGCAATGCCATCCGCGAGGCTAAGGCAAAATCGTACGATACCGTCATCGTTGATACCGCTGGTCGATTGGCTGTCGATGAGCAGATGATGGACGAGATAGCAAGACTGAAAGAAGCAATAAACCCCGACGAGACACTCTTCGTGGTCGATTCGATGACGGGTCAGGATGCTGTCAACACCGCCAAGGAGTTCAACGACCGTCTTGACTTCGACGGTGTGGTACTCACTAAACTCGACGGCGACACACGTGGTGGTGCTGCTTTATCGATACGCACTGTGGTCACAAAGCCGATAAAGTTCGTAGGTACAGGCGAGAAAATGGAGGCTATCGACGTGTTCCACCCATCGCGAATGGCTGATAGAATACTCGGTATGGGCGACATCGTCTCGCTCGTGGAACGCGCTCAGCAGCAATATGATGAAGAGGAAGCCAGACGACTGCAGAAGAAGATACAGAAGAATAAGTTCGACTTTGAAGACTTCCTCTCGCAGATACACCAGATAAAGAAAATGGGTAACCTGAAAGACCTCGCATCGATGATTCCCGGTGTGGGAAAGGCTATTAAGGACATCGACATCGACGACGACGCTTTCAAGAGCATCGAAGCTATTATTCAGAGTATGACACCGAAAGAGCGTCAGAACCCTGAGATACTCAACACAAGCCGTCGACAGCGTATAGCACGTGGTTCGGGAACAAACTTGCAAGAGGTAAATCGGCTGATAAAGCAGTTCGACCAGATGCGCAAGATGATGAAGATGATGACCAACGGAGGCGCTAAGCAAATGATGAACAACATGCGTGGAATGCGACGAAACTGATGTCAGTAGCTTTTATCACAAAGAATCGTATTCTTATATAATAAAATCACACATGACTATCATAGACGGAAAACAGACGGCGGCTGACATAAAAGCCGAGATAGCCCGCGAAGTGGAGCAGATGGTTAGCGAAGGGCGTAAGCGTCCACATCTCGCAGCTGTTCTTGTAGGACACGACGGAGGCAGTGAGACTTATGTCAAGAACAAAGTGCTCGCATGCGAACAATGCGGATTCAAATCGACGCTCATACGATTTGAGGACAACGTGAGCGAGGCTGAGCTACTCGAATGCGTCGATCAGCTGAATAGAAACGGTGATATCGACGGGTTTATAGTGCAGTTGCCACTTCCGCGCCACATCGACGAGCAGAAGATAATCGAGGCAATCGACTATCGTAAGGATGTAGATGGTTTTCACCCAATCAACGTCGGCAGGATGGCTATTGGGTTGCCGTGTTTCGTCAGTGCCACACCGCTAGGTGTTATAACGCTCTTGCAGCGATACGGAATTGCCACATCTGGAAAGAAATGTGTGGTGATAGGGCGTTCGAACATTGTAGGAAAGCCAATGGCGCAGCTGATGATGCAGAAGCAATATGGCGATGCCACAGTCACCGTATGTCATTCGCATACAAAGGATATCGCCGCTGAATGCCGTCAGGCAGACATCATCATCGCGGCGATAGGAAGCCCCGGGTTTGTCACTGCCGACATGGTGAAGGACGGTGCGGTGGTGATTGATGTTGGTACAACTCGTGTTGCCGACAATACTCGCAAGAGCGGATACCGACTCAGCGGTGATGTTGATTTTGAGAATGTAGCGCCAAAATGCAGCTTTATCACCCCTGTGCCTGGTGGTGTAGGACCTATGACAATCTGCTCGCTGATGAAAAACACCCTGAAGGCTGCCGAGGGGAAAGTGGGTTGAACACATGCTTTGCAGACTCTGCGAATATGACTGCCAACGAATACTATGAGCTTGGAAACCGTTACCGCAAAGAAGGTAACTGGCAGATGGCGATAAATAACTATCTTGAGGCTATAGCGCTCGACCCGCAGTCGCCGGCAGTAGAGGCAAAGCAGATGCTCGACGACATATTGAACTATTATAATAAGGATTGCTATAATCCTTAATCTAAACAATAAAAACATTATGAGTAAAATCAAAGGTGCAATAGTAGTCGACACCAATCGGTGCAAGGGATGCCAGCTGTGCATCGTTGCCTGTCCGAAAGATGTCATTGCTCTTGCACAGAAAAAGGTTAACGTACACGGTTATCCTTATGTCGAAGCCGCACGTCCCGACGATTGCATCGGATGTGCCTCATGTGGTATTGTATGTCCCGACGGATGTATAACTGTGTATAAAAAGAAAATGGAGGCTTAATGTTATGGCAGAAGAAAGAGAAATTGTGCTGATGAAAGGCAATGAGGCCATAGCTCATGCTGCCATTCGATGCGGTTGCGACGGATATTTCGGTTATCCCATCACGCCGCAGAGTGAAGTGATAGAGACTCTTGCCGCACTCAAGCCTTGGGAGACCACAGGCATGGTGGTGCTTCAGGCAGAGAGCGAGGTGGCTTCGGTGAATATGCTTTATGGCGGTGCAGGTGCAGGTAAGCGAGTTATGACATCGTCGTCGTCGCCGGGTGTGGCACTCATGCAGGAAGGCATAGCATATATGGCAGGTGCCGAGATACCAGGTGTGATAGTGAATGTTCAGCGAGGAGGTCCTGGATTGGGAACCATTCAGCCGTCGCAGAGCGATTACTTCCAAGCCACTCGTGGCGGAGGTAATGGCGACTACTACGTCATCGTGCTTGCCCCGAATAGTGTTCAGGAGATGGCCGACTTTGTAGATCTGGCATTTGAGCTTGCCTTCAAATACCGCAATCCTGCAATGATACTCTCCGACGGAGTGATCGGGCAGATGATGGAGAAGGTTGTGTTGCCGCCATTCAAGCCTCGCCGCACCGAGGAGGAGATATTGCGCGAATGCCCTTGGGCAACGACAGGAAGGACAAAAAATCGTCAGCCGAATATAATGACGTCGCTCGAGCTGAAGCCTGAGGTGATGGAGGAGCGCAATCTGAAGTTGCAAGAGAAATATGAGGTCATAAGGCAAAACGAGGTCAGATACGAAACAATCGGTCTCGATGACAGCTGCGACTATATGATTGTTGCCTTCGGCAGTGCTGCCCGTGTGGCGGAGAAAGCCGTGGAGCTGGCTCGTGAAGAGGGATTGAAGGTAGGACTCTTCCGTCCTATAACACTCTGGCCGTTCCCTTCGAAGGAGATTCTCGAAGCCTCGAATGGCAAGAAGGGTGTGCTCGTGGCGGAGATAAATGCCGGACAGATGATTGAGGATGTGCGACTGGCAGTAAACGGAAGTGTGCCGGTGGAGCATTTCGGACGTCTTGGAGGCATCGTGCCAGAGCCCGAGGAGATTGTCAATGCAATAAAGGAGAAACTGTAAACCGTCAACCATAAAACGCAAATTATGATCAACGAGATAATTGCTCCAGAGAATCTGGTATATAAGAAACCTACACTTATGAACGATGTGGCAATGCATTATTGTCCCGGATGTTCGCATGGTGTTGTTCATAAACTTGTTGCCGAGGTGATTGAAGAGATGGGAATGGAAGAAAAGACCGTCGGTGTGTGCCCAGTGGGATGCGCCGTATTTGCCTATCGCTATCTCGACATCGATTGGCAGGAAGCTGCCCACGGACGTGCTCCAGCCCTCGCCACCGCGATAAAACGCCTGTGGCCAGACCGCCTCGTGTTCACATATCAAGGCGATGGCGACTTCGCCTGCATAGGCACGGCAGAGAGTATACACGCCCTTAACAGAGGTGAGAATATCGTAATGATATTCATCAATAACGCCATCTACGGAATGACTGGTGGCCAGATGGCTCCCACCACATTGCTTGGACAGAAGACATCGACGTGCCCTTACGGCCGTCAGCCCGATCTACATGGCTATCCGCTCAATATCACCGAGCTCGCCTCTCATCTGCAGGGCACTTGTTACGTCACCCGACAGAGCGTTGAGAGCGTGGCATCAATACGTCAGGCAAAGCGTGCCATCCGCAAGGCTTTCGAGGCATCGATGGCTGGCAAAGGCTCGAGCCTCATCGAAGTGGTGTCCACCTGCAACAGCGGATGGAAATTGTCGCCCGTGAAAGCTAACGAGTGGATGAAAGAAAACATGTTCAAGCAGTATCCGAAGGGCGACCTGAAGGATACTACACAGGATTAAAGAAAGGAGACCCGCAGCATGAAAAAAGAGATAATAATCAGTGGTTTTGGCGGTCAGGGCGTGCTCTCGATGGGCAAGATACTGGCTTACAGCGGATTGATGGAAGGCAAGGAAGTGACTTGGATGCCCGCTTATGGTCCTGAGCAGCGTGGCGGCACGGCCAACGTCACCGTCATCGTCAGCGACGAGCGCATCTCATCGCCCGTGCTGAGTAAATACGATGTTGCCATCGTGCTCAACCAACCATCGCTCGACAAGTTTCTTCCTCGTGTAAAACCTGGCGGAATACTCATCTACGACGGTTATGGAATAATAAACCCTCCCACCCGCGACGACATCAAGGTGTATGCTATCAACGCAATGGACAAGGCCGCCGAGATGAAGAATGCCAAGGTGTTCAACATGATAGTGCTTGGCGCTTTGCTTCGCGTATGCCCTGTGGTAAGTACAGAGGGGTTGCAGAAAGCACTCTATAAGAGCCTGCCCGAGCGCCATCACGGTCTCATACCGCTCAATATGCAGGCAGTGGAAGAGGGTATGAAGCTGATTGCCGACGAGTAGTCAAATTTCCGCATTGTCGTAATGCGGATTCAACTTACATAAACACAAGGGATTGCAGGCGCCAAAATGGCTCACCTGCAATCCCTTGTTATATATCCCACACCTTGCCCGACACGTTTCAGCAAGACTTATCAAAAAGTGTCCTTTCACCTAAGAGGCTTTCTAATGTCGATTAAGAGCCTCTTTAATGCCGCTAAAAGGCCTCTTTAATGCCGCTAAAAGGCCTCTTTAATGCCGCTAAAAGGCCTCTTTGTTGTCGCTTAAGGCCTCTTTGTTAGAAGGCTTTCGATCTATGGTTTTCAAGGTGGATAAAAGCCTTTCGGATGCTTTCTGTATATTCAGCTCAGTCGATGGGGTTAAGTTGGTTTATATGGAGAGCGCCACTACCGCGCAGCAGACGAGCTCTGCAGTCAGTTGCATTGCCGATATGGTCTTGTCGGTATATCCCCCGAAGCGTCGCCATATGAGCAGGTACATGAAATACATGACAAGGCAGGGCGCGAAGATGAGTAGATCCCAACGCACGTTGCCGCCGCTTATCCAGAGCAGTGCGGCTAAAGGCAGGATGCCGACGATGAAATAAACGATGCCGTCGGCAATGCCCAGCCTGTCGTATGGTGGTGTCGTCACGAGCGGAGCCCGTACGGAAGCGCAAGGCATCATCTGTATTGACTGCCCCGAAATCATTCTTGCGTATGCGTCGGCGGCGATAATTGTTATTGCTGCCGATGGTGCATCCATTGCCGAGAGTGACCACCAGAGCAGTGCCCATGCGATGGCGACGATGGTTGCACCGGGTGCGTCGAACGCATATTGCTCCATGTGCTCCAAGGCTTCTGTGCCTCGTTTCTTGTTCACTATGGCGCTGAACAATGCAGCAAGGCCCGTTTCGCTCCTCATGGCAAGCAGGATGCATCGCACTCCTATTGCCACTCCAACGGCTATGGGTAGTCCTGTCCAAGGCGACAGAAGGAGGATGACAACGGCTGCCACCGCTCCGCTCAGCCATCCCACGAAGGGCCAAAACACCATAGCCTTTATCTCGTCAGCAGGCGATGGGGTGAATATCCTCGTCAACGGGAGTGCCGTGAAGCGAGCAAAGCTTGTGGCTATGCGCCGAATGATGTCAGTAATATACTTTTTTATTTCTTCCATATTTTAGAAATGAGTGTCTGATTAGAGTTTTCATTCATGTTGCGAAGTTACGAAAAAAGATATGAAAGGGAGCCGACGGAACAATATTTTTTTTCGTGTCGTGTGGCGACGTTGGTGTGAAATTATAAGAAGAGAGTGGAAAATGCGTTTATATTGTCAGTTTTTCCCTTTTTTAGGGCTTTTTATACTTAAAAAAATGGAAAAATATTTGGCTTTCACGCTTTTATTTATTTACTTTGCACCTGCAAAAAATCATTCAATAGGAATTGACATTATTTATTTAATTAATTTTTTAAGTTATGAAGAAAATTATTTTACTTTTTGCTGCTTTCGCAATGACAGTTGCCGCTTCGGCTCAGACTGTACAGGAGAGCAAGACTTTCGACAACTTCTACATTGGAGTTAACGGTGGTGTTACTACATTTACAAAGGGCCACAGCTGGATGAGCGACCTCAATCCTAACGCTGGTCTTCGCATCGGTCGTTACTTCACTCCAGTATTTGGTCTGGCTGTAGAGAGCAATGCTTACTTTGCTGCAAAGCCAGTTCATGGCATCCCCAGCACAACTGTTAAGTATGTGAACACCAGCCTTCTGGGTACTGTAAACCTGAGCAACTGGTTTGGTGGTTACAAGGGTGAGCCTCGCTTGTTCGAAGTTGTTGCACTTTATGGTCTCGGATGGGGACACATGTTCTCTACTTCAGCCGACCGTGCTTTACTAGAGATGGAAAACGCTAAGTACAACGACCTTACCTCTAAGGCTGCTATTGACTTCGTGTTCAACCTCGGTGCAAAGAAAGCTTGGCAGTTCTATATTGAGCCAGCTATCATGTGGAACCTCGATGCTTCTGACAAAGCAGGTTATGGCACAATGCCTCTCTACAACCTCAACAATTCGGCTGTTCAGCTCAACGCTGGTTTCATCTACAAGTTCAAGAACTCTAACGGCACACACAACTTCAAGATTGCTGAGCTTCGCGACCAAGCTGAGATCGACGCACTCAATGCACAGATCAACAGCCTGAAGGAAGAACTTGCTAAGAAGCCGAAGGAAGTGGTGAAGGAAGTTGTTAAGGAAGTTGCTGCACCTGCTCCAGTTGTTGAGACAAGAGAAGTTAAGGTTGAGAACCTCGTGTTCGTTACCTTCGCTCAGGGCAAGTCGGCTCTCACTCCAGAAGCTAAGAAGGCACTCAACGAAGTTGCTGAAGGCAAGCACGTACAGATCGTAGGTACAGCTTCACCAGAGGGAAGCAAGGAGCTCAACGACCGTCTGTCGCAGGCTCGTGCCGACGCTGTTGCTGATTATCTGAAGGCTCGCGGCGTTGTTGTTGACGAGGCTACAGGTAAGGGCGTACAGGGTACAACCTCTAACCGTCTGGCTGTTGTTTACGTGAAGTAATAACACAATGAAACGGAAATAACCGGCTTACGAAGAGTCGGTTTATAGACGGGGTGCAGCAATGCATCCCGTTTTTTTGTTATGTTATGTAAGGGTTTTAGAACGAAAAGAGTTAATTTTGCATCTGGATAAACTTTTTATTATTACTCACACAATATGCACGACAAGATAGGACGCTACCCGTTTATGGCTGAACCATTTCATTGCGATTTCAGCCGTCATCTTTTCATGGGTCACCTTGGCAACAGCCTTCTCAATGCCGCCGACTTTCATAGCAACGACCGCGGTTTCGGGATGAATTATCTAAACCCGCTCCACCTGACGTGGGTGCTCTCGCGACTCTCAATAGAGATGAACGAGATGCCCGAGGCCTACGATCGCTTCGCTGTGGAGACATGGGTGGAGAGCGCCATGCGCTTTTTCACTAACCGCAACTTCCGCATTGCTTCGCTCGACGATACGATGACTTACGGCTATGGACGGTCAGTATGGGCAATGATAGATACCGACACACGACAGCCTGTAGAACTGTTGAGCATAAACGAAGGGAAAATAGTGGAATATGTCGATAAAGAGAAGCCGTGTCCGATAGCTCCCATCTCACGAGTGAAGATGAACGACGAAAGTGAACTGGTGAGGGTAATCGACACCTATTACGATGATGTCGATATGAACGGCCATATTAATAGCGTGAAGTATATTGAGCATGTGCTCGACTTGTGGACTGTTGACTGGTATCGCAACCATCCCGTGAAGCGAATAGATGTAGCGTATGTGGCTGAGGCTCATGGCGGAGACAGGTTGGCTTTTTATCGTCAACAGGCCCCAGACGGTGGCTATGCAGTGAGGATAATGAAGATTGAGGTTAACGGTGAACAATCGGCAGAGTCACAACAGACAGAAGTGGCACGGGTTCATATAAGTTTCAACGGCGATATATAAATCGAGACGAAATCAAAAAAATCGGAGTAATCAGCAATGTCTGACTACTCCGATTTCATTTTATATTATTGTTCTGAGAAATGTTTTCCTCTTATTATAGATTCTTCAATCAGATGCCAAGCTTCTTACGGATGTCCTTTGGTATGGCGTTGCGGTTTACGAGGAAGTCCATAGTGTTGGCTGCGATGAAGTTCTTTGTCATGTACCATGTGCCTTTGTAGTCACCTGTTTCGCCCCATGAGTTCTTCACCATGTAGTATTCCTTTCCGTTCTGATCCTTTGCCACTCCATAGATAAGCATTCCGTGGTCGTCTGTAAGTTCCCAGTTGTCGAAACGCTCCTGGCGCAATTCCTGTGTAGGAACAATCTCTGGCACGGTGCATCCGAGTGAGTCGATGATACTCTTCTTCTTTGCAGCGGTCATTTTCAGCCAGCGTGCCATGTCGCTTCCGGCAAGACTCTCTGTCTTCTTTGTGTCGATAGAATAAGCAAGTCCAGCGCGTGTGAAACCTTCTTCACTAACATCGCCACCCCATGCTACGGTGTATCCTTTCTCTACTGCATTGTCGATAACGCGCATCATCTCGTCCATTGGCAGGTTGTAGCTCAGAGGGAAGCGCCAATTGTCTTGTACCTCAACGGCAAAACCTGTGTAGAACGGGTGGTGAGTGTAGGATGTGATTGATACATAGTCGTTGAAATCAATGCCCAACGATGCGGCGAACGACTTTGGAGTGTAAGTCTTTCCTTCGTAGGTAAATGTCTCGGGGCATTCTCCCAGATATGCATCGAGGATACCCTGCAGACCAACCTTCCACTGGTTAGATATTTTCTTTGCAGAGTTCTTAGCCACTGCAGCCACGTATGGCTCGAGGAGTGAGAAGAACTCGTTGAAGTTGTTAAGAGAGTCACCATAGAGTGTGCCGGGGAGTGGCATTGCCTCTTCGGGACAAATGCCGTGGGTCTTAAGTGTTGCAAGCACGTCCTCAGCCGAACCGCCTTGTGCAAACTGGCAGTCGCCGTGGTAGCGAACCACCTGTATAGCGCGCTCCATATAGGTCTTGTTCTCAACAAACGACTCGCAGAGGTCGTAAGTCTTACCTGTTGCCTTGAGAATTTCTGCCTCGAAGAATGAGAGTGTTGAGAAGTTCCAGCACGTGCCAGAGCGGTTCTGGTCTTTCACACTTGTGATGGGAATCTCCTTGATGGTTGTGAACACTGGTGCGTTAGGGTTCTTTTTCTCACCATTGTCCTGTGCCATTGCACCCGATGCGATGAGCATGGCGAATGCTACTGTTAAGATCTTTTTCATTTCCTTTTTTATTTGTGTTATTTATTACGAATTATTCTCTGTTCTTTTCTATGAAGTCCTCCACCTCGTCGGGGTGATATGGTATTCTGTTCTTTCCGAGGAATCGGCATCCGTCAGCAGTGATGAGCAAGTCATCCTCAATGCGTATACCGCCGAAATCCTTGTATGTCTCAAGCATGTCGAAGTTGAGGAACTCCTTGCAATGCCCTGATGCCCGCCAGTCATCGATGAGTGCAGGTATGAAATAGATACCTGGTTCATCGGTGACCACGAAGCCTTCCTCGAGTCTGCGTCCCATGCGCAAGCAATTGGTGCCAAACTGCTCAAGGTTTGGCCGCGTCTCTTCGTCGAAGCCTACATAAATCTGTCCGAGTCCTTCCATATCGTGCACATCCATGCCCATCATGTGTCCGAGACCATGGGGTAGGAACATGGCATGCGCGCCAGCCCTTACGGCTTCGTCGGTATCACCGTGCATGAGTCCCAACTCCTTAAGGCGTTCTGTCATCAATCGGCATACGCTGAAATGCACATCCATATATTTAACACCAGGTCGCGATATTGCCAGAGCGTGGTCATGGCATTCCTCCACAATAGTATATATGTCGCGCTGGCGTTGTGTGAACTTACCGCTTACTGGGAAGGTACGTGTGTTATCGGAACAATAGTTGTTGATTGTCTCTGCTCCGGCATCGCAAAGTGCGAGTCGTCCTGCCTCGAGTACAGCCATCGATGGGTTGCCATGCATTATTTCACCATGCTGTGAGAATATGGTGGCAAAACTCTCGTGTGCTCCCAGCGAGTGTGCTATGCCGTCTACCTGACCGCCGACGTATTTCTCAGTGAGCCCTGGTCGTGCGATTTTCATTGCCGTGGTGTGCATCTGATAGCCAATCTCGGCTGCGCGTTCCAGTTCTTCAATCTCTTCTGCTGTTTTTCGTGAGCGCATTTTCACCACTGCCTTTATCAGCGTGAGCGAGGCAGCCTCTTTCTGTTGAGAGGGGTGTATGCCCAGCAAGTCGAATATCTGTATCTGTATGTCGTGGCGATAGGGTGGCAGAAAGTGAACAGTGCGTTTGTCGCGCAGTGCGCCGTTCATGATGATCTTCAACTGGCTCATTGGGGCCGAGTTGTGTATTCCCACTTGTTCGGCAAGGTCGGCTACGCTGTCAACCGAGCCATACCATACTATGTCCTCGATGTCGATGTCGTTGCCGATGAGAGTCTCGCGGTCGTTGTCGATGTCGATCACTCCCACAAGTCCGTCGCGCTGTTGCCCGAAGTAGTATAGGAAGGTGGAATCCTGACGGAATGGATAGTATGCATTGGCAGGGTAGTTGCATGGTGCTTCGTTGTTTCCGAAAATCACTATGATGCCGTTGCCTACGAGTTTTTTCAACTCATTTCGCCGTTCAATGTATGTTTGTCTGCTGAACATTTTTATTACTTTTAAATTCTCTGGAGTCCTCAAGGACTTTATGGAACGTTTGATTCTTTTACTTTTCTTTCAATAAATCTGGACGTAGGCGTTGTGTGCGCTCCATTGCCTGATCGAGTTCCCATTGCTTTATCTTCGCCTCGTTTCCGCTAAGCAAGATATCGGGCACTCGCCATCCCTTGTATTCAGCGGGACGGGTGTATATCGGAGCGGCAAGCATATCGTCCTGAAAACAGTCCGACAGCGCACTTTCCTCGTCACCAATCACTCCCGGTACCACTCTCACTATTGCGTCGGCCATCACTGCCGCAGCCAGTTCGCCGCCTGTGAGTACATAGTCGCCGATAGATATCTCGCGAGTAATGAGATTATCTCTCACCCTCTGGTCGATACCCTTATAGTGACCGCAGAGGATGATTATGTTTTGCATTATCGACAATTCGTTGGCCACATGCTGGTTGAACTGTTCGCCGTCGGGACTTGTAAATATCACCTCGTCGTAATCGCGCTCTCCCTTGAGAGCCGTTATGCATCGGTCGATGGGCTCAATCTGCATCACCATCCCGGCAAATCCGCCATAGGGATAATCGTCCACGCGCCGCCATTTGTCGAGCGTATAGTCACGCAGATTGTGCAGATGAATCTCTGCCAGTCCTTTCTTTTGTGCCCTCGCGAGGATTGATTCTCCGATGAATCCCTCTATCATTGTGGGGAGCACCGTTATGATGTCTATTCTCATTAGTCCACAAAGTTAGTGAAAGTTGAGCGGAGAACAAAATAAAAATCTGAAAATATTTTATCCCTGCATTATAGCCGCCCCTTATCAAGGGGCTCTAAATGTTTTTTATCCCGAAACGCATCCTAACTTCATCGACAGATAAAGTTAGTGAAAGTTGAGCGGAGAACAAAATAAATTAAAGACTATTTTAAAATCATCGCACTATATCCGTCCCTTTTCAAAGGGCACAGAATGCTTTTTTCTGAGGTGAAGGATTTGCCTGCACTGCCGTGTAATGTGTAGCTGTCGGGGAATAAAAAAAGGAGTACCGCTGTACTCCAATCTTTTAACCTTAAATCTAATACTATGAAAAACACGTTGCAAATTTAAATATTTCTATTTGAAAAATTATCATTTTCAAACAAGAAAATGCAAAATTATAACAATTATTAACAAGTTACGGCTAAATAATGCCGTTTTGTCAAATCATTTCGTGCTTTTTGCGACGAATAAATTGCATTGTTAATTGGCATTCGCGTGCTGGAATGCAATGCTTACAACGTTGGTTATATGAGCCTGCAATATTGCCTGACAAAAATTTTGCTAGCAAAATTCTTAATAAAGAGCCTCTTTGTTGCCATTAAAGAGCCTTTCTATTCGAAATTTTGCTAGCAAAATTTTCGGCATGTCGCTTTCCCTTTGCTGATAAGGGTTTTCAGGACACTATACAAATAAAGTCTATTCATGCCGTGACACGAATAGGCTTCTAAGGAATTGCAGCTTTCACTGCTATTAAAAGATTGGGTTTTAAGCCTGTGATGGGCTTTTTAGATTTCGATTTTCAGTCCGTCGTATGCGAACTGAAAACCCTCTGGCAGTCGTGCATTTGCCTCGTCGTGAAGACCAATTTTGTGAGTAAGATGCGTGAGGAATGTACGCTTTGCCCCTATGCGACGCGAGAATTCGATTGCGTCGGGCACCAGCATGTGGGAGTGGTGTTCGCGTTCCCATCTGAGAGCGTTCACTACGAGCGTGTCGATGCCCTGCAGTGCTTCTTCTTGCGATGGGTCGATGGTCTTCATATCGGTGATATACGCCAATTTCCCTATTCTGTATGCCATTATCGGCATCCTTCCGTGCATCACCTGTAAAGGCAGGATTTCTAGCGACCCTATTGTAAGTGGTTGTAGCGGCTGAATGGTGTGGAGGTTAAGCAGAGGCACCCCAGGGTAGAGTTTCTCCGTAAAACAATAAGGCATTGTTATCTTTAGTGCCTTTACCGTTGCCTCGTCGGCATAGATATTTATATCGCCGAACACACAAAAACCCCTCAGATCGTCGATGCCCGCCACGTGGTCGTAGTGGATATGCGTGAGCAGTACCCCGTCTAAGGGTTTGAAGTCGAGCGGCATGAGTTGCATGCGTATGTCGGGCCCGGCATCGATAAGCAACCGTGTGCCTTCGTTTTCGATGAACACAGCACTACGATATCGCTTGTCTCGAGGGTCTGTGCTTGTGCATACCTCGCAATGGCATCCCAGTGAAGGAACGCCACCCGATGTGCCTGTGCCGAGGAATGTCAGTTGCATTTTATTCTTGGAAATACGATGTTTTAGCTTGATGGATGTTTTATACGATGTTTACTTCGGGTTTGATGTCGATTCCGAACTTCTTCTTAACATCGTTTTGTATTGTCTTACAGAGGTTTAGAACCTCGTTGCCCGTTGCTCCTCCTCGGTTCACGAGCACCAGTGGTTGTCGGTTGTGCACGCCTGCATTTCCCATCGTGCGCCCTTTCCATCCGCATTGGTCGATGAGCCAAGCCGTGGGAATCTTCTTTGTGCCGTTGTCGAGCGAGAAGAATGGCATGTCGGGATAGGCTGTTTGCAGTTGTGAGAAGGTGTCGCTGTCGACAATGGCATTCATGAAGAAACTCCCTGCGTTACCCTCTATTGCTAGGTCGGGCAGTTTTTCTCTTCTGATGTCGATGATGGCTTCGCGCAGTTGCAATGCTGTCGGCATTTCTATTCCTCGTTGGCTGAGCACGGCTCGGATGTTGCCATAGTCGAGTCGGGGAGTGTAGTGTTTCGAAAGACGATATGTGACGTGGGTAATGATGAATTGCCCTAGCCATTCGTTCTTGAATCGGCTTTGCCTGTAGGCATATCGGCAGTCGGCATTTTCAATCTTCATCACCTTGCCTGTTTCAATCTCCACAACCTCTATGTTCTCAATGATATCTTTCGCTTCAACGCCGTACGCACCGATGTTTTGCACCGCCGATGCCCCCACTTCGCCAGGTATGAGCGACAAGTTCTCGGCTCCATACCAATTGTTTTCCACGGCATAAGCCACTATGTCGTCGAAAGTCTCACCTGCTCCGCAACGCAGTAGCACGCTATCGCCATAGTCTTTCACCTCACGCCCTTTGATGGCACAATGTACAACGGTGCCATGATAGTCGGCTGTGAGCAGCAGATTGCTCCCGCCGCCAAGTATCAGCAGCGGTTTGGCGCTCCTTATTTCGGGCATCATGGCGATGAGCTCGTCGGTGGTGTCGAATTCTATGAAGCGGTCGCAAGTGGCATCGATTCCGAATGTGTTTCTGTGTTTGAGATTGTATCCGGTGATATCTGTCATTGTGGGGTATTGTTGCGTAGTATTATTTCAACTGTTAAACTTGGTAAGTACCCATTTTCCGTTTTTCAGTCTGAACGTCATCTCTGTTCGCATACCACTCGCCACACCTTCGATGATGAATATTCTCTGCGAGCTGTTTTCGATGGCATTTCCGTAGATGAAGTTGTACAGGCTGTCGGTGGGCATGAATTCAGGTTTGAATGCCGGCCACTGATCGGGCAGCAGGGTGCCAGACATGTTAGCAAAGTCGTTGTCGGGGTCGGGTGCCGAGAATTCCACTATGTCGTTCATGCTTTCAATCTGAAATTCGTTATCGATGGCAAATCGCTCATAAAAGTCGAGGAACGAGGCATTCTGGCTTTCCGATATAGGCATCGACTCAATCTCGGTGAGCATCCATTTCCCTCCGATACGGCTGAATTTATATTGCTTTATGCTCTTCTGGTCGAAGAGTATGTTTTCAAGTGTCACGTGGCTTACGGCGGTATCGTTCATGGCGTTCATCTGTTTGCGGTTGCCGAAGATGAGCGTGTAGTAATCTTTGTCGATGAAAAAATGCTCCGTAGGCCATTGACGCTTGTTGATGTAGGTTTTGTTGCCGTTTTCGATTACCGGAAGCGGGAACGTTATCCTACTCGTCTGGAGTTTTCTATTTGAGGCGAAATTGAAAATAAAATCCTCGAAAAGCATGTCGGCTGCTGTGGGCATCGGCGTCTCCTCTATGGTGTCGGCAATAGCTTCTTCCTGCCCAATAGAGTCGGTGACAGAAGTGCTTTCGGCGGACTCAGGCTCGCTGGATTCACCCTTGCAACCTGTTGTGTTAAAACATATTGCCGACAACAGAATGATTGAGGCAATTATGACGGAGGCTTTTCTCATTGTTAATAATTCTATGCCCTGAAAACAGGACAACTAAAAATTTGGGCAAAAATACACATTTATTCTCATACATTTCTTTTTTTATGTCAAAAATATTAACTTTGCACAGATTTTTTTGCATACCGCTGGCAGCAATAGGCTGTAAGTGAAGTAAAATTATATAGAATTATGATACTCGAAAGAATAGAAGAACTTCTGAAGGAAGTGAGCTCGATGACGGCGTCGAATGCCGAAGAAATAGAAAAACTGCGCCTGCACTATCTTGGTAAGAAAGGCGAGATAACAGCACTTATGGCCGATTTCCGCAATGTCGCTGCCGACCAGAAGAAGACCGTCGGGATGAAGATAAACGAACTGAAGCAGATGACCATCGAGCGCATCAATTCGTTGAAAGAGAGCTCGGCGTCAGACGAATCATCGGCCGACGACCTCGATCTCACACGCTCTCCATATCCCGTGAGGCTCGGGACACGCCATCCGCTCACGATAGTGAAAAACGAAATCATCGACATCTTTTCGCGTATGGGCTTCACCCTGGCCGAAGGACCAGAGGTGGATGACGACCTGCACGTGTTTACAAAGCTGAACTTCGCCGCCGACCATCCCGCCCGCGATATGCAAGACACGTTCTTCGTGGAGACAAACCCGAACGACGTGGCAAAGAACGTTATCCTACGTTCCCACACGAGCAACGACCAGGCTCACTATATGGAGACCCACGAACCGCCAATCCGCGTCATCTGCCCGGGACGAGTATACCGCAATGAGGCAATAAGTGCACGCGCCCACTGCTTCTTCCATCAGGTGGAGGGACTTTATGTCGATAAGAATGTGAGCTTCACCGACCTCAAGCAGGTGCTTCTCACCTTTGCCCGTGAGATGTTCGGTGCCGACACCAAGATACGTCTGCGCCCCAGCTATTTCCCCTTCACCGAGCCATCGGCCGAGATGGATGTCAGTTGCACCATCTGCGGCGGCAAGGGATGCAGCCTCTGCAAGGGTGAGGGATGGCTCGAGATACTCGGATGTGGCATGGTCGACCCCAATGTCCTCGACGCATGCGGCATCGACAGCAAGGTTTATTCGGGCTACGCCTTCGGTATGGGAGTAGAGCGCATAACCAACCTGAAGTATCGCGTCAGCGATTTGCGTATGTTCTCCGAAAACGACACTCGTTTCCTCGAAGAGTTCACAGCAGCTAATTAATTTAATATACAGCAGTGAGGAGTAAGATTTCCAGTAGATAGCTATGCCTTGTGCACAGCCATCTGGAGTCTCACTCCTCATTCTATATTCTCATATCCACCGATGAATAGCCGTGGTCATAGCAAGCATGTTGGCATGTCAGGGATGTCGATGTTAACCCTTTTGTTAACGTTAATGTCGGCGTTGCCGTCAGCATTATCAGCCTCGGCAACCACCCTTACGTCCGCTGGCGATAGTGCGACGGCTCCTCGCTACGGTTTTGTGCTTAGCGCAACCCCCTCGCAGCTCATCTCAATGGATAAGTATCAGCGCAAGTATCAGCGCCATAAGAGTTCCGTCTCGCTTGAGTTTCAGCTCAATCGTGCCACTCTGCCCTCCGACTCCGATGCCTTTGCCGCCGACTATGGTTATCCCACATTCAGCCTCGGCATGCGCTATTCTATCAACGATGTCACTATGCGGCGCACGTCAGACCCTGCATGGGGACTCGCGGAGATGGTCGATTACGACTCTCGTCTCGGCAATCAGATCTCTGCCTACCTGCTCTTTACTCGCCCCTTTTTCCGGCATAAGCGCTGGTCTGCCGACTACTCGCTCGGCACGGGGATAGGCTATTCCCACCTTAAGTACAACCCTGTCGATAATGTCGATAACGAGCTCATCGGCAGTCGGTTCCTTATATATTTCGCCGCAGGGTTTCATGCCACCTATCGCATAGCTTCGCAATGGGGCATACGTGCAGGAGCTGATTACTATCACCTTAGCAACGGAGCGCTGAACCGCCCCAATAAGGGTGCCAATTTCATCGGTGCATCCATCGGTGTGCAGTATTTTCCTTATTACGACGAAGTCAGAGACAAAGGCGCAAATGAGAACGATGTCGCTCCCCGCCGCCATCCTCGCTCAGGCATCGAGGGTGCTATGCAAGGGCTTTTCTCGCGTGTCACCGTCGGTGTGGGGGGCAAGGTGCTCAACGAGGAGTGGCAGCATACCCAGTTCCGCACCCGTCCGGGCGACCCTGGCTATCGCACCAACCGTTTCCATTTCTACACCGCCTACTCACTTTCCGCCGACCTTATGTATCGCTACGCACGCCGCTGGGCATCGGGCATCGGCGCCGATGTGTTCTATGGCCCCTATGCCTCGCGCGTTGAGGAAATCGACACTGCCGATGGCATCAGTACCTCACACAGTCCGTGGTCGGTGGGTATCAGTGCCAAACATTCGGTGTACTACCATCGTCTGTCCCTCGACGGCGCCGTGGGAGTGTACCTTTATCGCCACATGGGTGCCAACGCCGAGATCATCGAGAAGCCTTATTACGAACGTATCGGGCTTTCCTATTCGTTTCCTTTCCTTGGAGGCGTCTCGCTGGGAGCCAGCGTGAAAGCGCATCTCACCAAAGCCGACTTCACCGAACTGACTCTCTCCGTACCCATCAGAATTAAGTAGCCCGCAGTAAAGAGCCTCTTTATTGCCGTTAACCCAATGGGTAGACGTTGGATAAGAGCCTCTTTATTGCGGGTAGAAAGCCTCTTTGATAAGACTCTGACTATCAATCGGTGGTCATCTCCCTTTATTGTGTGTCGCTAATACGGAAAACAACATTGACAATAAAAGAATACCAAAGATTACGGAAAGACTGATTGGTGTTGACACTTCTATATGGGGAATGTTCAGATTCAGCCCTGCGAGCACCCCAAGACTGTTGATGTATTCATTCACCGAAAGCAGCATCTTGATGCCAACGAAAATCAGTATGAGTCCAAGACCATACTTCAGATACTTGAAATATTTTGCTACAGCAGCCAGTGCAAAATACAAAGCGCGAAGACCAAGAATGGCAAAGATGTTGGAGGTAAGCACGATGAACGGGTCGCGACTTACGCTGAATACGGCAGGAATGCTGTCGACAGCAAAGGCCACATCGGTTGTCTCGATGACCAGCAGGGCTACGAATAGTGGCGTGGCCATACGCTGTCCGTTTTCCATGACGAAGAAGTGGTCGCCGTGCGTCCTGTTTGTCACAGGGTATAGTTTACGAAACCAGCGCACTACGATGTTTTGTGAAGGGTCAGACGGGGTGTTGTCGTCGTGGACAAACATCTTGCTGCCTGTATAGAGCAGGAAGATCCCGAAGATTCCTAACACCCACTCGAAGCGCTCCACCATGGCTGCACCGGCAAAGATGAAGATGCTACGCAGTACGAGTGCCCCGAAGATGCCCCAGAAAAGCACCTCATGCTGATACTTGCGTTCAATGCCGAAAAATGAGAAAAGCATCAGAAAGACAAACAGATTGTCCATCGACAACGACTTCTCTATCAGGTAACCTGCTAGAAACTCGAGTGCCATCTCGTGAGAATCGACGGGGTAGAAGGCATAGATGCCCACGCAAAACAGCAACGAGACACCTATCCACACGGCAGTCATCTTGAGTGCCTCGCCTACTTTTACCTCATGTTGCCCTTTCTTGCCAAACATTTTAAGGTCGGCAATCAGCATGATAAATACTAAAACATAAAATACTATCCACGCCCAGAGGGGCAAAACCATTGAATTCATGTATGCAAAGTTACAGAAAAAATAGTCTGTTTTTCTATCTTTACGATTACGATTTGATTACAATGGTGATTTATTTGATTAATGTAAAGACTTGTTGATTTTGCTTACTTGTGAAGATGACGTGTTAATAAAGCAGCACACGCTTATTATTTGAAGATTTATTCCTGTCCGATGGGAGTGGTCTGTTAATTATCTTCCCTTTTGGCCTTCGGTCTCCAAGCAGTGACCGCTGGTTCCAATCTCCTATAATATCGCAACACAGAGTCGCGGCACTCCGTGGGGTGGGCGATGATCATATAGTCGCGCAGCAGCCAGTCGGGACGGAATGCCGTCTGTTCGAAGAACGGCTGCGCGATGGTGTTGCACTCATACACATTCCCCTCTTTCATGGCTCTGAGCATTTTGTAGCCGTCGTACTCGGCAAGCAGTGTGGCGTGGGTGAGTGGCTCACGACCGTTGGTCTTCACTGCCCAGGCGTCGATGCGGTCGCCTTGTGAGAGTATCTGTTCGGGTGACAGCGGTAGGCTGCCGCTGTGAGTGTCGCCGGCAAAGGGATGCCCCGCCGCCGCGTCTTTTATCAGTCGTCCTGCCCAGCTCTCTCCTCCCGGCACATACCACACGCTACCAGTCTTACGCTCAGTGAGCAGTGTGCGCCCTGTGCCCATTGCGGCGGCTTCGGCTGTGAGACGATGGTATTCGCTCTCAACCCTCTGGAAAAGACTGTCGGCTATGGCTTCCTCGCCGAGCAGCAGGGCATAGAACCTCATCCATTCTGCCCGTGCAAGTGGGGTGGGCTCCATATAGTCGGCGCACCCGATAATGGGGATGCCCGTTTGCTCCAGTTGCCCGTATCCGCCGCTGCCGGCGAATGGCGAGAGGAAGACGGCATCGGGGCGCGACATGGTGAGTCGCTCAACGTCGGGCATCATGCTGTCGCCGCAGTCGGCGATGTCCCCCCGTGCCACGCGTTGCCTTATCTCGGGGATGTTCATGTATCTAAGGTCGCATACTGCCGAGATATTCTCGAGCTTTCCTAACCATACAATCAGCTGTGCATGCGACGAGGTGAACACTGCCACACGCTCCAATGGTGTGTGCAGCAGTGTGTAGCCTTCGTCGGTTAATCTGTTTATACGATTTTTCACATCATCTGTCGTCGCCTTGCCATCGGATAGGACATAGCGGTGAAGTATCCTGTCTGCCTCCCACGGGTCGCGGATAGATGCCAGGGTGTAACCCTCGTGCTGCTCGATGGTGAGCAGGGTGGCATAGCGGAACTCCATCGTCTGCCCGTCGCAAGATGTGGCGTCGGTTTTTCTGGAGCATCCGACAACGAGAATTAAGAGCAAGACAAGAAACGAAAAGCTCAAACAGCGATTCCTCATAACAATAAATAACGGTTTGCTGTTTTCAATCTTCAGTAATCATTATTTTACTGTCGGGTAGCCATATTCGTAGTGGTAGTTAAACGCCACTGTAGCGGGACCGACGCCTGTGGTGTTCTTCGATATGAAGTTACCGTTTTTGTCGTAGTGTACTATGTATCCCTCGCCATTGTAGTCAGCATAGCCATATTCGCTTTCGGTGTAGGATGTAATGAATGCATCGCCCTTTATGGGGTCGACAGCGATGGCACAAGGCGCGAATATCTCGGAGCCTTCGGTGAATGTAGTCTCACTCCCTGTCTTAATGTCGTATACGTGATAGGTAGGTGTGGCTCCCCACGGTGCGTTAATAAGATAAAGCTTATTTGCCGCAATCGACATGAATGTGGCTTTTGAAATCTCGTTTACACTGCCGTTGCTCATGTTTATTCGCTGCACAATGGCAGGAGTTGAGTCGTAGTCACCCATGCAGAGCACATATAGACTGTTGCCATCGGTGACGATCTGCGTGGGGTTCAGCCCTACGGAGATTGTGCCTTCGTTGCCCATTGTCGAAGCGTTTAGCTTCACCACCTCGCGGTGGTAGGTATAAGTCTCGCCAGGCTTGCACGAGTTGCATACATAAAGGCTGCCGCCGAAGTATGTTATCCCTTCGAGATTGTCGCCGATGACAGCCGACTGTGCCACTACAATGTTATACTCCGGATCGATTTTCCTCACTCGTCCGTCATAGGATGTCACATAGACATAAGTGCCGTCGGAAGTCATTTCACGTGGTGATGGAATCTCGATAGTCTTTATCGACATCATGGTCGACTTGTTGAGTACCTCGATACGGTTTTCGCCGTTGGTGGCAATATAAACGATGCTGTTGCCGACGAGCATGTCGTTAGGCGTGTTACCCAGTGAACGTTTGTTGGCAGTGGCAAACAGTCCACGAGTCACTTTGTCGGTGGAGTAGTCGAGATAATCGAGCGAACCGTCGATGTTGGAGTAGTAGTTTCCTTCATTCAAAATGAACGCACCGTCGGTTTCGATATTCACTACTGGTTCTACTACAGGGTCGTCGTCATCGTTGATACACGATGTTGTCAGTGTTGTTGCTGCGAAGAGGCAGGCAAACATGTAGAAATACTTTTTCATACTCTTGATATTTTGTTGTTTTGTTTAATGTTATTCTTCAGAATCTCACCTCAATTGATGCTTTCCACGCTCGCCCAGGCATGGGGTAGTGGGCTACAATGTCGTATTGTTTATCGAGCAAATTCTGTGCCACAACCCTTGCCGTGAGAGTGACGTTGCCCATGTGGAAATCCCTGTATGCACTTGCTCCGAGTTCAGCAAATCCCGCCAGCCTGGTGCCATTGCTGTGCTCGTTGGTTGTCCAGCGATGACTCATCCCGTCGATAGATACCGATAGACATACCCAAGGATTTGTCCATGTGAGAGTGGTGGCGAAAGTATGCTCAGGGGTATATGCTATCTGGTTGCCGTAATATGGCGACGAGCTGTTGGTGTGGTTCTCCACACGCTGCCATGTGTAGTTCTGTGAGAGCATCATCTGCTGTCGGTTGTTAATCGAGAAACAGATGTCGGCATTGGCATCGACACCCACCGAACGCACCTCAGCGATATTTGTCATTCGCCAGATGAACATGTTGAACGGTATTGCCACGATCTTGTCTTTCACCTTATTTATATATATATCGGTAGTAATGCTTGCTGTGAGCCTGCCCATTTTCTGGCTTTGCCACGTGATACCTACATTCATTTGGCTTGTTTTCTCTGGAGTAAGCGATGTGCTGCCGATGTGATAATAGTACAGCTCGTTGAATGTAGGCATTCTGAAAATCTCTTTCCACATGGCTCTGACGTATATCATCTCGCTGCTTGCTATTCTGTACGATAGGCTCACAGATGGCGAAAACCTGTGTTCGGAATGTCTCTCGCCGTTGTCGTGACTGTCGTAGATATCTGAGCGTAGCAACCGTGCGGTAGCTGTCAGTCGTGGAGTACCGATCTTTGCTGCAAGTGCTTGCAACCATGTGGTTCTGCTCGGGTTGCTCTGAGTGTTGAGCGAGTTGGCTATGATGTCGGTGGAGTAGGATGCCGAGAGCCATTGTGTGGGTGAATACATCGCCGTCATCGAGCCATACCACTCTCGCTGCAGATAGCTGGCGCTGCTTATGCCTCCCGTTGGCATTCCGTTGTGGTAGCGTGTCGATGCCCAGTTCCATTTGCCGTTTGCCATCAGTCGCCATGCTTTACCGACATCTGATCGCAGCGACAATTGTGCGAATATATTGCGGTCGTGCAATGTCTCATCGTTCTCGTTGGTGTAAAGCCTCACTATTCCTGGCAGCTGGCGGTCGTTGTCGTAGTAGTACACCATCGCCGTCATATTGGTTGCCGGAGCTATCTGCCAGTCGATTCCTGCTTCGGCGTGTCCGCTGTTCATCTTGCTGTTTGTCCTCCGCTCGCTCGTCTTCAACTCTATATTGGTTAGAGTGAACGGATAGTTGTTGTCAGCATGCAGATATTCCCCGGTGGCATGAATATTGAGATTGTTTCCTATGCTTTTGTTCAGATAAGCATAAGGTTGTATCATTCCCCATGCTCCTGTCGCCAATCCCGCCACACCATTAGTGAGCGGCTGCCGATTCTTTCCTGAAAATGGATTTATGTAGAGTGTAGCAGCAGCCGTCATGTTCCTTGCAGGCATGAAAATATTGTCGTCATCGCCAATGCCAAGCGTCATACTGCTTATCCCCTCGATGCTGTAGCGCGACAAGTCTATCTCGCCTGTCTGGCAGTCGTTGAGCAGTATGCCGTCGTAGGCTACTGCAGTGTGTCGGCTTCCAAGTCCTCGCACCGATATCGTTTTCATTCCCCCTGCACCGCCATAGTCTCTCACGGTGATGCCCGATAAGTGCTTCAGCGCATCTGCCATACTTGCTATGCCCAGCCGCAGCATGTCGTCGGTATCGATTGTCTGTTGTGGCACTGAGGCTGTTATCGCTCTTTCGGCATACGTTGCAGTAACGTCGACCCCGTCAATCATCACGGCCGCCGTGTCGCGCCCTGCCACTTGAGCATGCACGCTCGTAGTGAAAGAACACAATGCTGCTATAAATACATGTAGATGCTTCATCGTCTTCCTCGAGACTTTGACAGCTCGATACTGCGCACCTCATTTTAAGTGCACATAGCTCTTGGCAGGTCTTCTGACTTCCGGTGTTTCCCTTCGTGCGCCTTCCCAGTCGTAGGCCAGTGGCATGCGTGCACAAGGAGAGTATGAAGTACCGGTCACAGCAGCGGGACTGTACGGGACTTGCACCCGTTTCCCATTTTAATCAGCGTTTGAACCAATTGCATCTGCGAAATTACTATAATTCTTCCGCTGTGCAAAATTAATGCTGGATATTTTTCTGTTCTTCACTCTAAAACATGTATTATAGTCATAGATTGCCTACGAATCATCTCACAATCGCGTGCCCACATGCTAAGCATAAATTAGCCCATACCTCCGTAAAGTGACACCTTCACCATACACATCTCAACTTTTTCTATCCCCTTGCGAAACCCCTTATGGACAGAGCTTTTCGCGAGATATGAAAATTTTGCTAGCAAAATTTTCAATAGAGAGGCTTTTTAATGCCATTAAAGAGGCCCTTTAATCGAAATTTTGCTAGCAAAATTATTTTCACTATATAATCTCTTCCAGCTCACATTGCTTTTTTGTTGTATCCAAAGAGTGTCGAAAATGAAGAATATGTAGAGGAATTGTTAAAGAGTCTTAAAACCGAACGGAATAATTAAGATTTATTTGATACTTATACATAAATGTATTAATTTTGCACAAAATTGTAAAAGATTATTTGGATTTATTATTTATTTAAAGGTATAATATTTAATTTGACACTTATGAAGAAATTCTACACTACTTTATTCCTTGCCCTCGTGTGTACGATGGCATCATTTGCCCAAGGTCATAATCTTGTTGAGGGCAAAGAACTAAAATTGGATATTAGGGAGGTGGTAGCTAATAGATTATTTAATGCTACTAATTCCAAGAAAATTCTTGCTGCAAAAGCTGAATCTGTTGATTTAGTGTCGCCTCCAGAGAGTGCTACTGTTGAAACAGATTGGCTGATTTCAGGCAGTTATTATAACAATGGGAATGCTTATTCTAATCCTAATGCTATTTCTGTCGCTTTCGATGGGAATGATGTTTACATTCAAGGCTTGTCCTTTTTGTGTCCTAATGGATGGATAAAGGGAACAATAGATGGGACGACCGTTACATTTCCAAACGGGCAATATGTAGGTGATTATGGAAGTAATTCAATTTATGCTTGTGGTGCAAATGATGGTGGCGCTTTAACTGATTTAACTTTCACTTACTATGAGAGCCTTAATTTACTTATCCTAAATAATATATACATTGAAAATACCTCTACAACGGAATTATCGTACTTTTTCTTTAGTAATGACATTGTTGTGCAGGAAGACGGAGTAATACCTACTCCCGCAAACGTTGAAGCAGAGCCAGCAGTGACCTCAGCTGCAATTTCTTGGGAGGAAACAAGTGCTGCTACAGGGTGGAATTTACGTTATCGCGAAATAAAAGAAATAGATCCGTCGCTTATGACGACCTGGGATTTTGAGGATAGCAGCCTTCTTTCCGACTGGTCAGTTATTGATAACGATGGAGATGGAAATGGTTGGGCGTACTACAATGTAGGAAATAAAGCGTATAGTGGATCATATGCGTTTCTATCTGCAAGTTACGACAACACATCTGGGGTTCTGACTCCAGACAACTGGCTCATAACTCCAAAGGTTACTTTGGGTGGTAAGGTATCTTTCTTCGCATGTGGATATGATCCTAATTATGCTGCGGAAGTATTTGCTGTATATGTATGCGTAGGTGAACCTTCTTCTATAGAGGATTTCGTAATGGTCTCTGATGGCGATATTACAGCTACTGGTACAATGACCAAGTATGAATTCGATTTAAGTTCTTACGAAGGTGAGGGATATATTGCTATACGTCACTATAATTGTAGTGATATGTTCTATTTGGAAGTAGATGATGTGACTGTGGTATTACCTGGCGGTGAAAGTGAGGCTGCATGGATTAATGTAGCTGGGCTTGATAGTGAGAATTATACAATTGAAGGCCTTGAACCGGAGACAAATTATGAGGTGCAAGTCCAATCTATACTTTTTGGTGTTACAAGTGAATGGACTGAATCAACTCTGTTTACTACTCTTGCACCAACGGACATCACCGTAACTGTGCCGGCTGCGGCTACAGATGGCGAGTTCAACTATGCTACTCTCTTCTATAGCGATAAGAATCTCGTCATTCCAGAGGGCATAGGTGCTTACACCGCGACAGTTGCCAATGGCAATGTCACGCTCGAGGAGGTGAAGGAGATTATTCCGGCTGGTACGGCTGTTGTACTGAAGACAGCAAGCAAACTGAGTGAGGCGACCGACTTTAGCTTCGCAGTGACCAATGAGACAGGTGCCAGTGCAGAGAACAACATGCTCCGCGGAAGCGACGAGGATGCTACAATCAACGCTGAAGGATATAAATACTACATGCTCTCGCTCAATGGAGCTAGCGAGGAAAACAGCATCGGATTCTATTGGGACAAGAATTCTAATAGCGGTACCAAGCTGAATACCAAGGCCCACAAGGCATATCTTGCTGTTCCTCAGGATGCAGCTCAGGCTAAGGGTTATCCATTCGGAGGTGATGCGACAGGTATCGAAAGCTTGATTGTAAACGAAAAGGCTGATGCCAACGAGGTTTACGACCTGCAGGGTCGCCGTGTGGTACGTCCTGCAAAGGGCATCTACATTGTGAATGGTAAGAAAATTGTTGTAAAATAATATAAGGAGGGCACGATTATGAAGAAAGAATATACAGCACCCAAGGCTATTGTACGCAGCTTGGTTATTGAAAATTCGTTTTGTGCTATGAACTCAATATATAATGAGGAAGGCGATGGCAATCAGTTCAGTAAGGAATTTGATGCTGATGATGAGGACGACTATTGGGATTAATCGTAGTTTTTTAATAATAGTAAGAACAGGGAGACTCTAGCAGGTTTCCCTGTTCTTTTTTATGAAAAAACATTGAACGTCAGACTATGCCGTAGGACTTAATAAATCAAAAAGTTATTTTGTGATGAAAAAATATGGGATTTTTTTTGTTTATAACTAAAAAAGTAATAATTTTGCACGAAATTAATGACATTTTGTATAAAAATGTTATTCCAACCAAATTACTTAGACTATGTCTTACTATGTTTTAGATGCTTAAAAAATGAACTTTTTTAATTACTAATTTATTAATATTAAACACAAGCTTATGAAAAAAATCTACATGATTGTTGCGCTTGCTTTCGTTTTCACGATGGCATCGTTCGCACAAGGAAAGCTTTTGTCTGCAAAAGCTTTGAAGTACGATGGTAAGGTTGTCAAGAGCATGAAGATTCAGAAGGCTGAGGCTGAGGGTGATGAATTGATCACTCCGCCAGAGTCGGCTGAAATTCAGGACTGGACACTTACCGGTAATTACATTTCCAATGGCACCGCTTATACAAACGGTAATGCTATCTCGGTTGCTTTCGATGGTGACGAGGTTTGGATTAAGGGTATTGTTTACACCTGTCCTGATGGATGGATAAAGGGTACTCTTGCTGATGGCGTTGCTGAATTCCCAAATGGACAGTATGTTGGTAGTTATAGTAGTTACTCAATTTACGCATGTGGTAGTGACGATGGTAGTAGTTTGGCGAGCCTGAAATTCGCATACGATGATGCCACCAAAACTCTCACACTGACCAACTATTATATTGAGAATACCGTGACGGACGCGTTGAATTTCTTTTTTTACAGCTATGATATAGTGCTGCAAAAGGTAGTTGAGGCTCCTGCCGCTCCAATAGATGTGACTGCAAATCCTTCTACAAAGTCTGCTGAGATTGCATGGACAGAGGCTGGCAATTCCACAAAATGGAATCTGCAATATCGCAAAGCTATAGACCCGTCAAGGCTCAACAAGAAATGGGACTTCGAGGATGAGGCTCAGCTGGCAGACTGGTCGTTTATTGATGCCGACGGAGATGGATACAATTGGACATGTATCTCTTCTGCTCAACAGCAAAGTAATAGTGGCATTGGTGTAATGGCATCTGCAAGCTATGCCAGCGGATCGGCACTCACTCCCGACAACTGGCTCATCACGCCGAAGGTTACTCTCGGAGGAAAAGTATCGTTCTACGCATGTGGACAGGATCCAAGTTATGCTGCTGAGGTGTTTGCTGTGTATGTATGCACAGGCGATCCTACTAATGTAGAAAATTTTGAGAAGATTTCGGATGATATCACTGCTACAGGTGCAATGACAAACTATGAATTCGACCTGAGTGCATATGAGGGTGAAGGCTATGTGGCATTCCGTCACTATAATGTTACTGACATGTTCCGTCTGAATATCGACGATGTGAAGATTGAAATACCAGGTGGCATTGACGAGCCAGAGTGGACACTGGTTGAGGGCGTAGAGGAGATTCCTTACACTATTGAAGGTCTTTCTCCAGCTACCGACTACGAGGTACAGGTACAGGCTGTTGGCGAGATCGTCAGCGCTTGGACAGCATCTACACTCTTCACCACACTGCCTGTCGAGATCGTAATTCCAATTGAGGTTACTGCTGAGAACATCGGTATGCATAATGCCGATATCAAATGGACAGGTCACGAGGAGGATAGATGGAACCTGCGTTATCGTCCGTCATCGTCAGCACCGATATCTGAGATTGTTTATGATTTCCCATTGGATGGCTATGAAGAACAAATTGAAGCAGGCTGGTCGATTTATGATGCCGATGGCGATGGCAACAACTGGGGCCTTGCATATTCGAGTGATGCTCAAGACGATGTATGCTTCTATTCAGCAAGCTATGCAAACAATGAAGCTCTTACTCCTGACAACTGGCTGTTCACTCCAGAATTCGAGCTTGGAGGATCAGTTTCGTTTAAGTCATGGAACCGTTCAGACTCGTATCCTGATACCATTGCTGTGTACTTGATTGAAGCTGAAGAGCTTACTGAAGAAGCAATGGCAAATGCTAAACAATTAGGCGAAGACATAGTTCCACCAGCAGCAGGTGAGACTTATGAATTCGACCTCTCAGAATACAGTGGAAAGGGAATTATTGCTTTCCGTCACTACCATTGTTCTGATAATTGGGCAGTATATATCGACGACGTAGTATTCAAGATGCATGTCGACAAGGAAGCAGAGGAGAATTCATGGACTTATGTGAACGACATCACCGAGATACCTTACACTCTCGAAGGACTTGAGCCTGAAACACAATACGATGTTGAGGTTCAGAGTGTCGTAGGTGAGGAGACAAGCGACTGGTCAGAACTCTATCAGTTCACCACAGAAGGTCTTGAGATTCCTACCGATGTAACTGCTGACAATATCACAGAGTCTTCTGCTGATATCAGCTGGACAGGCGGTGAGGAGCAAGAGTGGAACATCCGCTACCATGTTGCTGCTCCTGAAGAGGAAAGAAACATTGCAACAATCATTCTTACTGCCGGTGATGTATGGCAAGACGGTTCTGGTTACCAGATGCTTATCGATGCCGATGCAACAGCCTTTGGCACAATCATACCGGAGACAGGTGGTCTTACCGCAAGCGGCGATGTAAGTGATGAGATTTACGGTGAGTTTGAGTATAAGATTCCTGAGAACGCCGACGGAGTACTCACTAC
>CACZRN010000028.1 GCA_902783625.1 uncultured Prevotellaceae bacterium | reverse complement strand
GAACTGTGGAACTCATGGTCGCACGCTGCGGGCATCATGCTTGGCGCGATAGTGGGTGTTATATTCATGGTGTGGTGTGTGCGTTCGGGTAACGGATGGGCAACGGCGGGAGTGATACTCTATCTCTTCGGGATGTTGTGTTCTTATATCGCATCGACGGTCTATCACGCTATAAAGGCACCATCGATGCTAAAAGAGCGACTGCGCAAGTGGGATCATGCAGCCATCTACTGGCACATAGCTGGTTCCTACTCGCCTATTACGCTCGTGGCATTGCGCGAAGAGGGATACTGGGGGTGGATACTCTTTGGGTTTGTATGGGCAGCAGCGATAGCGGGAACGGTGATGAGTTTCGTAAAGCTGAAGGAGCACAGCTATCTTGAAACAGTATGCTTCGTGCTGATGGGACTCAGCGTACTCGTTGCCTTCAAGCCGCTCATCAACAGTGTGAGTCCCGCAGCGGTGATTTGGATAGTTGCCGAGGGAGTGAGCTACATCACCGGTGCGGTGTTCTATAGCCTACGACGGCGACCATATATGCACACCGTGTTCCATTTCTTCGTGCTCGTGGGTAGTATCTGTCACATCATCGCGGTGTGGGATATACTCATCGATTATCTGTAAGTGCAGAGTGAATCTGGAAAAATTGTCAATAGTAAAATAAAATAATGCAGAAACGACTTGAATCTCTTGATGCCTTGCGAGGACTCGATTTGTTTTTCCTCGTGGTAATGGAAACGATGATATGGCATCTGAAAGGCGCTGTCGATGCCCCATGGTTCGACTCTCTGATGCCTTTCTTTACACATAAGGATTGGGGTGGATTCTCAACATGGGACCTTATAATGCCGCTGTTTATGTTCATGTCGGGAGTTACCATCCCATATTCAATGAACAAATATCGCGAGGGAGCACCCAAGAGCGGTTTCTATCGCAGACTGGCAAAGCGAATCATCCTGCTTTGGATATTCGGTATGATGGTGCAGGGAAATCTTCTCGGACTCGATCCCCACAAGATATATTTCTTCTCCAACACCCTGCAGGCCATTGCTGTGGGCTATCTCTTCGCCGCACTCATTTTTCTTTTCTTCCGTTGGAAGGCGCAGGTGGCCATTGCCATTGCGTTGCTGCTCGCCTTCTGGGGTGCGATGCAGTTTATCACCATCGGCGGTTATGGTGGTGGCGACTACACCCCGCAGGGTAATCTGGCTGAATACATCGACCGCATGGTGCTTGGTCGTTTCCGCGATGGCGCAACGGTGGAGAACGGACAGGTGGTGTTCAATCCATGGTACACCTACACCTGGTTGCTCAGCAGTCTCAACTTTGTGGTGACGGTGCTGTCGGGAGTATTTGCAGGTGAGATACTGCGCAGTGCGATGTCGCAGCGGCGTAAGTTGTGGATGCTCTTTGGCATCGGCGTAGGTTGCGTTACTGTAGGATGGGTTATGAACCCCATCCATCCAGTGATAAAACACATCTGGACAAGTTCGATGACACTCGTCAGCAGTGGGTATTGCTTCCTGCTTATGTGGTTGTTCTATTATTGGATCGATTGCCGCGGGCACAACCGCCACCTCACTTTCCTGAAGGTGTATGGCATGAATAGCATCACCGCTTATGTGGTAAGTCATGTGGTGAGTTTCTCGAGCATCAGCACGTCGCTGTTGCGTGGACTTGAGCAGTACACAGGGGCATGGTATCAGGTCATCATCACCCTGTCGAACTGCGCAATACTCTTCATAATCCTCTACATCATGTATCGCAAGAAGATTTTCCTGCGAGTGTAAGACAATGAGTCAGAAAGATAAACGGGTGGGTTTGACGAACAAACTCACCCGTTTTGTTTTACTATCCAGCTATCTTTGTTGAGTTAGTCGGATATGTTTTGAGGTTAATTTACTTCTTTAGCAGTCCTGCAATGAAGAGGATCACCACAGCACCAATTACCGATGTGCCAATTGCTCCAAGGATACCACTCCAATTAACGCCCACCAGTCCGAGCAGCCATGTGCCCACCAGTCCACCGATGATACCCAGAATTGCGTTCCAGATGAAGCCGAAGCCTCCGCCTTTCATGATTAACCCTGCAAGCCAACCAGCTACAACACCGATCAAAATTGCAACAATAATTGCTTCTAGCATAGTTTTAAAATTTAAGTGTTAAACAAATAATTAATTTAGGTATAGTATGTAACCTATTCCTATTTCATTTCTTTATCACTCCTGCAATCCACAAGAGTACGACAGCACCGACAACGGCAGTGCCAATCTGTCCGATGAGTCCTCCCCAGCTTATATTGAGCAGGGTGAAGAGCCAGTTACCCACGAGTCCGCCGACGATACCAAGTATGATATTCCACAGACAGCCGAAGCCGCCACCTTTCATTATCTTTCCGGCAACATATCCTGCGATAAGTCCGATAAGTATTGCTGCAAGACAACCTTCCATATTTTACTGATTTACAAATTAACTGATTCACGAATTAACTATAAGCCAAGGGCTAGACAAGTCTCATTGTTTTTTCGTTTTTCATTTTTCACTCTTCATTTAAAGGGCCCTCTCCTACGGCAGTCGCCACACTGCTCCGTCCTTGGTGTCTTTCACCTCGAACCCTGCCGCTGCCAACTCATCACGTATCTTGTCGCTTGTTGCCCAGTCTTTGTCGGCTTTTGCCTTCGCACGCAGTTCGAGCACCATATCGACCACCTTTCCGAATGCCTCTTCGCGATGGTTATCGTTGCCACCCTTCTCCTCCTTAAGTCCCAGCAGGTCGAAGGCAAACAGGTGCATCACCTCGCTAAGCTCTTTCAAACAGTCGGCGCATATCTGTGCCTTATGGTCGATGAGTGTATTCACCAGATGGCAAGCCTCGAAGAGATAACTTATCACAAGCGGAGTCATCATGTCGTCGTTCATGGCATCGTAGCAGCGCTGGCGCAGTGACTTAACGAATTTCTCTGTCTCGCTGTCGCATGTTGCTGCCGGTTGTATGCGCTCTAGGTTGGCGATGCCAGTAATCAGGCGGTCGAGCCCCTTCTCGCTTGCTTTCAGTGCTTCGTCGGAGAAATCGACTGTTCCGCGGTAGTGGGCGGAGAGGATGAAGAAACGTATCGTCATTGGTGAGTAGGCTTGCGACAACAACTCGTGCTTACCCGTGAAGAACTGTTCGAGAGTGATGAAGTTACCCAGCGACTTTCCCATCTTCTGTCCGTTGATGGTTATCATGTTGTTGTGCATCCAGTAGTGCACCATCTGGTCACCCTGCGATGCCACAGCCTGTGCTATCTCGCACTCATGATGCGGGAAGATAAGATCCATCCCACCTCCGTGAATGTCGAAATGGCTGCCCAGATACTTGCGTCCCATTGCTGTGCACTCACAATGCCACCCTGGAAATCCATCGCTCCAAGGGCTTGGCCACCGCATTATGTGCTCGGGTTGCGCTTTTTTCCACAAGGCGAAGTCGGCTTGATTGTGCTTTTCCCCCACACCGTCGAGCGATCGAGATGCATCGAGAGTGTTCTCCAGTGAGCGTCCCGAGAGTATGCCATAGCGGTGCTTTTGGTTGTATGCCTCGATGTCGAAATACACCGAGCCGTTGCTCTCGTAGGCGAAACCGTTGTCTAATATCTGCTTTACCAGTTGTTGCTGCTCTATTATATGCCCTGTGGCATGCGGCTCAATCGACGGTGGCAGCACATTGAGTGCCTCCATCGCGTGGTGGTAGCGGTTGGTATAATACTGCGCTATCTCCATTGGCTCCAATTGTTCAAGGCGAGCCTTCTTCTCTATCTTGTCGTCACCCTCATCGGCATCGTGCTCCAGATGTCCCACATCAGTGATGTTTCTCACATATCGCACCTTATATCCAAGATGTTTCAGATAGCGAAATAGCACGTCGAAGGTTATTGCGGGGCGCGCATGGCCCAGATGCGGATCGCCGTAAACAGTAGGTCCGCAGACATACATGCCCACATTTGGAGCATGCAAAGGGCGGAAGAGCTCCTTCTGCCGGGTAAGGGTATTATAAATAATGAATGGTTGTTCCATATTTTGTTTAAAATAATATTCGGTACAAATTTATATAAAATATCCGAATAACGTATCTTTCAGATGAAAGAAAATGAAAATTCTTTTGCGTTTGTGCTTTGCATGAAGTATCTTTAGCTGTCGCTGAAGATAGGATGCGCCTCAACAATGCAAAAATAAAATTGCATTTTCTCTTTACACTATATTCGGCTTTTTTCGCTTTTCTCAACAACCCGTCACTATCTTTAGTCGTCGCTGAAGATAGGATGCGCCTCGGGATAAAAATCAAAAAACTTCGTTATTTGCTTTGTTCTCCACTCGGCTTTCACTATCTTTGCAGGTGGTAATCGCAGGCAGAGATGTTGCCCGACCATACATTTTTTATTTATGAAAACATCGCCGGCATCCGACAAAATAGTGAGCCTCTATCTTCGATATCTGAAGTTGGAGCGGAGTTT